>CAYOYO010000083.1:0-8142 GCA_964408195.1 uncultured Oscillospiraceae bacterium
TGCTACGGCAATCCAGACCAGAGCGCTGCTGATTGTATATCCCAATATCTCCATAGTTGATTGATCCCCTTTCTCCAGTCAATGATACCATGAAAGAACACAAAAGACCAGCCATCACGGGGAAAAGCCCAATGAACTTTGCTCCCTCTCACCCTCGAGTTCCTGATCCAAAAGCCCAAAGAGTATATCAAGACTATCTTCAGCCGAATAGGTGCCCACGGCCTTCCCCTTCCGGAAAAGGGCTCCTCTGCCTCCGCCGAAGGCGACTCCCATATCGGCTTCTGCCGCTTCCCCGGGTCCGTTGACTTCACAGCCCATAACTGCGATCTTCATGGGCTTTCGTCCTTCCCGAATCCATCTTTCCCGGTAGGGCCGGAGCCTTTCCTCTACCCGGGCGGTAATACCGGCTAAATCCACCTTGGTCCTGCCGCAGGTGGGGCAGGAAATCAGTTCAATCCCCTTTTTACGGAGACCTGTTGCCTGCAACAGCTCACCTGCAAAGCGGACCTCCTCCACGGGATCTCCTGTCAAGGATACCCGCAGGGTATCACCGATACCGGCCAATAGCAGGGCTCCGATTCCAACGGCGGATTTTAGTTTCCCCGTGTTAACGGTACCCGACTCTGTGATTCCGATATGCAGAGGGGTATTCAGCTTCTCCGCTGCTATGAGGTGGGCCTGGTAATTCAACTTCACGTCCGAAGCTTTCAGCGAAACCACCATGTCATGAAAACCCATGTCCTCCATGGATTTCACCATGTTCATGGCGCTCTCCGCAAGGGCTTCCGCTGTAACCCCGCCGTACTTTTCCAGCAGGCCCTTCTCCAGAGAGCCGGAATTCACCCCCACGCGGATGGGAATCTCCCGCTCTTTTGCCGCCGTCAGCACAGCCTTCACCCTGTCCGGTCCGCCGATATTTCCCGGGTTTAGCCTGACCTTGTCCGCTCCGTTTTCAATGGCTGCCAGTGCCAGACGGTAGTCAAAATGAATGTCTGCTACCAAGGGTAACTTTATGGCTTTTTTTATGCGGCCAAGGGCGATAACCGCTTCCATATCAGGCACCGCACATCTTACGATCTGACATCCCGCATCGGCAAGCCTTGCAATCTGCTCTACCGTAGCCTTCACATCGCCGGTATCGGTGTTGGTCATGGATTGAATCGATACCGGTGCGCCTCCGCCAATGGCCACATCCCCTACATATACCTGCCTTGTCATACCCTTCCTCATGGCCTGTTCACCTTATTCTACTCTATCTGTGGAATTATGATTCCAAATCGGTTGCAATCAGGTTACCGGCGCGGGGCTTCGCTCTTGTTAATTTAGAATGAAGCGATCCACATCCTGCACCACCAAATAAATCATCAAAGCAAAGAGCAGCATAATCCCTGCAAAGTGAATCTTTGCCTCCAGAGCATCGGTAATCCTCTTGCCCGTAAACTGACGAACCACCAAAAACAATAGCCTTCCTCCATCCAGTGCCGGGAAAGGAAGCATATTAACGATTGCCAGATTTAAGCTGATCAGAGCCGTCAAATTCACAATATAGAAAATGCCCATCTTCGCCTGGTCGTTGATGATGCTCACGATTCCAACGGGCCCTACCAGATCATTCACGGACCCGCCGCCGGTGAAAAGCCGTTTCAAGTAGCTGACCATTTCCACAGTCCACTCCCAAGTACCGGTAAAACCAGCCTTCAAAGCCCTTCCGGGAGAATGCTCCAGCCTTGAGGTTATGCCGATGATCCGTCTTCCCTCTTCATTGGTCATCACGCCGCTTTCAAAGGTCAGCTCCCTGCCGTCTCTTTCCACAAGAATGCTGACGGTTTCCCCGGCAACGGTGGCCAGTGTGCCGGTCACGTCCTCCCAGCTGTCCACCTCCACCTGGTTGATCCTGAGAATCCTGTCACCGGCGGCAAGACCTGCTGCTTCTGCCGGAAATCCCTCCTGTATCTGATCGATCACGTTGCTGGTCATCCCCAGAGCCAGAGCCATGACGGTTATGAGTACAACCGTAGTAACCAGATTCATGAAAGAGCCGGCTGCCAGCACCAAGCTTCGCTGTAAGGGTGTCTTTCGGTTGAATGCTGCCGGGTCGTCCGAATCCTCATCTTCTCCCTCCATCTTCACATAACCGCCGATGGGAAAAGCTCTCAAAGAATACCGGGTTTCGCCCTTGCCAAAATGAAGCAGGGCCGGGCCCATGCCCAGAGAGAATTCGTTAACACGAATCCCTACGGATTTTGCTGCTGCAAAGTGACCCAACTCATGTACGAAAATCAGCAAACAGAATATTATCACCGCATATAGTATTGTTATCCCCATACCTATAACCTCTTCCTGATCTCCCCATCGATTTCCAGAATGTCTTCCAGATCCGGATGGTATTGTGGCACATGTTCATCGAGCACCTTTTCAATGGTGTTCTGAATATCAAGAAATGCAATCCTACCCTGGAGGAACTGCTGCACCAGCACTTCGTTGGCCGCGTTCAGGACCACCGGATAGCTTCCTCCTTTTTCCAGAGCCTGGTAAGCAAGGTGGAGGCAACGGAACACCCCCATGTCAACCGTTTCAAAGTGAAGCTCTCCTAGCTGAAAGAAATCCAAGCCTTCACTGTCGTTTTCCAATCTGTCCGGATAGGCGAAGGCGTAACTGATTGGCACCCTCATATCCGGTATCCCCAACTGGGCCAGGACAGAACCATCCGAAAACTCCACCATGGAATGGATAACGCTCTCCCGTTGGACCACAACCTGTATGCTTTCCGGCTCAACGTCGAAAAGCCACCTAGCCTCGATGACCTCCAGCCCCTTGTTCATCATGGTGGCTGAATCGATGGTTATTTTGCTCCCCATGGTCCAGTTTGGATGCTTTAATGCCTGTTCAAGCGTCACCTCTTTCAGCCGGGACAGGCTGTAGCCTCTAAAAGGCCCCCCGGATGCGGTGAGTAATATGCGTCGGATCTTCTGGTTTTCGTTTCCCTTTAATGCCTGAAAAATAGCGCTGTGCTCGCTGTCCACGGGGATGAGGCGGATTCCTTCCTTTTTCAGGGCCTCCTTCACCACTTCCCCTCCGGCTACCAGGGTTTCTTTGTTTGCCAGGGCAATATCCCTTCCGGCACCCATGGCTGCCAAGGTGGGCTCCAGACCCCGCATCCCCACCAGGGCGTTAAGGATCATCTCACATGGAGCTTCTGCCGCGGTCTCTTTCAGACCTTCTTTCCCAAAGCGCACTTCCAACCCAGGGAACTGTTTCTTTAGACGCAACGCATCTGTTTCCTGTTCCACACAGACGATTTCCGGCCGGAACTCCAAAACCTGCTCCGTCAACCGGTCCGTCCGGCTGCCGCAGGTCAGAGCGGTTATTTGAAAGCGATCAGGGTTCTTTCTTACGATGTCAAGGGCCTGAGTCCCTATGGAACCGGTTGAGCCCAATATACCTATCTTCTTCATTAGAATATTACCAACATGATATAATAATACACAAAAGGTGCGGTAAACAGCACGCTGTCAAAACGGTCCAATATGCCGCCGTGGCCAGGGATCAGGTTGCCGTAATCCTTGATGCCCATCTTTCGCTTGAATACCGAAGCCGTCAGATCACCTGCCTGAGCGGCAATGCTTCCCAAAAGCCCAATGAGTATAAAATGTATCATGGGCTCTTCCGATAATAGATACCCAAAGAGAGAACATAAAATCACGCTGCCTGCGATTCCTCCTATCGATCCTTCGATGGTTTTTTTGGGGCTTATCTTGGGGCATAGCTTATGTTTTCCCAATAGGACACCGGTAAAATAAGCGAAAATGTCGGTACCGAGTGCGGTAAGAATCACCAGCCAGATCAGGATGCCCATTCCCGTCCTGTCGATGAACACCATATGAGAAGAGAAAAACACTACATAAAAGACCCCTGTGATGGTGGCCATACCGTCAACCGGCTCCTTCTCCCCGATTTTGAAGAGAGAAAGAAGGCTTGCCATTATAACGGCCACAAACCACAGCATATACATGTGGAGCCCATCACCGAACAGGATCAGTGCGTACAACCCTGCGGCAGAAAGCCATCCAATCCAACGACTGGGTCGAACACCCATGGCTTCAAATCCCCGATAGAACTCGGTGACACCCACCAAGGCAACGAGAAAAGCCGCAGCAAAGAGCAGAGGTCCCCGGAAATACACAACTGCCAACAATGGCAGCAATACGATGCTGGACAGGATTCTGGTTTTCATTTGACTCCTCCGAAACGACGTAACCTTAAGGAATATTCCGCTATGGCCTCTTCCAGGTGCTCCGGTGTGAAATCCGGCCAATAGGTTTCGCTGAATACGAATTCGCTGTAGGCACTTTGCCACAGCAGGAAATTGGAAAGCCTTTTTTCTCCGCTGGTGCGAATGACAAGGTCCGGATCCGGGAGATCCCTTGTAAACAGATAGCGGGAAAGCTCTTCTTCTGTCATGTCCTCCGGCTTTATCTTGCCTGCAAGCGCATCTTCCGCCATTGCCTGAGCTGCTTTCAGGATCTCGTCTCGGCTTCCGTAATTCAGGGCAATGTGAAATTGAAGCCCGGTGTTGTTCTTTGTCTTTTCCAGCGCCTCCTCCAGTTTTGCCACTGCTTCCTGCGGGAGTTTTCTGTAGTCGCCGAGCACGCTGACCCTCACGTTGTTTTCATGCAGCTCCGTCAGTTCCTTTTCCACATAATAGACAAGGATTCGGAATATCCCCCCGACTTCATCCCCGGGCCTCTTCCAATTTTCGGTGGAAAAGGCATAGACCGTCAGATGCTTGATGCCTAAGGCGGAGGATCGTTTCACGATTTCCTTGAGAGCCTTCATCCCCGCATTGTGTCCGGAAAGCCTGGGCAAGTTCCTCTTTTTTGCCCATCGACCGTTGCCATCCATAACGATGGCAACATGATCGGGAATCTTATCAAATTCCAAATACATCTCTCCTTTGAAAAAAAGGGGCGGTTTGCCTGTCCCGCCCCCTGCTCTGTCTTGATTGCTATTTGTCGTTCTTTGTTCACCGGAAAGAATCGGGAACCTTACACAGGATCAACCGATAGGTATCTTCGACAAACTCCTGCTTTATCACTCTGAAATAGCCGTTGTCCAATGGCTTCCTCGGCGGATTCGTAATCTCCGTGGTCCATGGAAAGCCTTCGGAGGAGAGCCGCCGAATCGCCTTCTCCGCATCCCATCCCAAAAGGTCCAACATCAGACCTCCATAATCTCCTTTTCCTTTTGCTCGATCATCACATCGATGTCTTTGATGCAGGCATCGGTTTTCTTTTGAACATCGTCCATGTCTGCCTTCAGGTCATCCTCCGTCAATTCCCCTGCCTTCTCTGCCTTCTTCAGGATTTCGTTGGCATCCCGGCGCAGATTGCGAACAGCCACCTTTGCCTCTTCTCCCATCTTTCGGACGCTTTTGGTGAGATCTTTCCTTCTCTCCTCAGTGACCTGAGGAATCACCAGCCGGATGCATTTACCGTCATTGGATGGGTTTATGCCCAGGTTGGCAATATTTATGGCCTTTTCCACATCATGCAGGGACTTTGGGTCAAATGGCACGATCTGCAGTGTACGGGGATCCGGTGCGGATATATTTGCTATATTCTTCAAAGGAGTAGGCGTTCCGTAATACTCCACCATAATCTTGTCCAGCAAGGCCGGATTTGCACGACCAGCTCTTACGGTGTTCAGATCTTCTTTTAGCACTGCTTTGGTTTTGTCCATTTTTTCGTCGAGCATTTTCATTGCGTCACTCATTTTGATTCCTCCTTTTACCCTGTCTATTCTACTATCGTACCTATTTTTTCGCCGCAAATGGCTTTGATTACGTTATCCGGTTCGCTTAAACTGAACACATGGATGGGAATGTTGTTGTCCTTGCAAAGAGATGCGGCGGTGGAATCCATGACACCGAGACTCTTGTTCAGAAGATCCATGTGAGTCAACCGATCAAAAGGTTTTGCATTCGGATTCACCTGAGGATCGTCGTCGTACACCGCGTCCACTTTTTTTGCCAGAAGAATCACATCGGCTTCTATCTCAGCCGCCCGCAGGGCGGCTGCCGTATCGGTAGAAAAGAAAGGATTTCCTGTGCCGGCGGCAAAAATCACCACTGTGCCTTTGGAAAGGTGGCTCATAGCCCTTCTTCGGATATAGGGTTCCGCGATTTCCATCATTTCGATGGCCGTCTGCACTCTCGTGGGCACTCCGTTGGATTCAAGGGAATCCTGCAAGGCCAGCGCGTTGATACAGGTGGCCAGCATCCCCATATAATCTGCTGTGGCCCGGTCCATGCTCTTGCTGGTTCTTCCTCTCCAGAAATTGCCTCCGCCCACAACCACTGCAACCTGAACGCCCATCTCCACGGCTTTCCTCACCTGATGGGCAACCATGTTCAGCATATCCTCATTGAGTCCGAAATGGTTTTCTCCTGCCAATGCTTCGCCGCTGATTTTGAGCACCACTCTTTTGTATTTGGGCTTCATGGTACCTCCTCATAACACCCGGATTCAATAAAAGGACACTATGCAAAGCGTCCTTTTATTATATCATAGGTTTTTTCTTAATTGTTCATCTGTTTTGCAACTTCTTCTGCGAAATTTTCTTCTTTCTTTTCGATACCTTCGCCCACCTCATACCGGAGCATCTCCTTGACCTTCACAGCTTTGCCCAGAGCTTTTGCGGATTCCTCCACATATTGAGCTACCGTCACGTCTCCGTTCTTCACGAACTTCTGCTCCAACAGACAGGTTTCTTTCAGCTCTTTCTTCAGTCTGCCCATGACCATCTTTTCCACGATATCCTTGGGTTTTCCTTCATTGAGAGCCTGCTGCACCAGAATCTTCTTTTCACTCTCGATATATTCGGGATCCACGTCCGCTTCGGAAATATACCGGGGATTCATAGATGCCACCTGCATGGCCACATCCCTGCCCATTACGGTAACATCTTCCAGAGCAGCATCCGTCTCAAGACCTACAAGGACTCCGATCTTTCCGCCGCCGTGGATGTATCCCACATAGACCACTCCCGGGGTATTGTAGGTTTGGAACCTGCGAATGCTCATGTTCTCCCCGATTTTGGAAATCTTGTTGTTCAGGGCTTCCGCCACGGTTCCTTCTTCTTTATAGGACAGAGCCATGAAGCTGTCCATGTCGCCGTCTTCTGCGTTCAAAGCCATTTCGGCCAGGGTCCTGACAAACTCCACAAACTCTTCATTCTTGGCAACGAAATCCGTCTCTGCGTTGACCTCGATGGCAGCAGCTTTGCTGCCGTCAGATGCAAAGCTGAGATCTACCAGCCCCTGAGAGGCGACTCTGCCGGCTTTTTTTGCAGCCTTTGCAAGCCCCTTTTCCCGAAGCAGCTCAATGGCCTTTTCCATATCACCATCTGTCTCAACCAGAACATTCTTACAATCCATCATACCTGCGCCGGTTCTCTCGCGCAGTTCTTTTACCATACCAGCTGTAACAGCCATATTTTTAATCTCCTTTCAGACAACTATTCTTCGTCGGTATCCTCCAGAGCCTCGTCTTCGTCTTCTCCTTCGTCGTCGGCGTCTTCTTCGTCGAAGGACTCGCCCTGGTTGGCCTCAATGACTGCATCGGCCATTCTACCGGCAATCAGCTTGACAGCCCGAATGGCATCGTCATTTGCCGGGATCAGATAATCCACATCATCAGGATCACAGTTGGTGTCCACGATGCCCACAATGGGAATTCCCAGAATCCTGGCTTCTTTCACGGCAATCTTTTCTTTTTTCGGATCAACAACGAATATAGCCGCAGGCATCCCTTTCATGTTCTTGATGCCGCCAAGGAACTTCTCCAGCTTTTCCGCTTCCATTCTCAGCTTTTGGACTTCCTTTTTTGTAAGAGCATCGAAGGTCCCGTCTGTTTCCATTGCTTTGATTTCGTTGAGCCTGTTTATCCGGCCGGAGATGGTTTTATAGTTGGTCACTGGGGGAGAATCGTAATTAATGGCTCTGTTCAGTTTGGAAATCAGTTTTTTGTGACGCATGGTGTGACTATTGGAAGAGATGTTAGGGGTAAAAGAAAAGGTGTTCCAACTTTTGGTGATAGAGTTTGTGTAAGGGCAAATAGTACGATAGTTGGAAATGTTAAGATC
>CAYOYO010000084.1:0-8111 GCA_964408195.1 uncultured Oscillospiraceae bacterium
GTACCTCCGCGCATTTCCGGCCCGTAAGACGGCAGAAAGGTCACTTCCTTTCCTTCCATCAAACCCGCATACGCCAGCATTTGACCGGCCAACAGTATCCCCTGGCCTCCAAATCCCGCAAAGAACAGTTTATGCATCTTCATCCTTCCACCTCCCCGGGAGACCGCAATATCCCCAAGGGGAAATAGGGTATCATACTGTCTGTCAGCCATTTTACAGCATCCACCGGAGAAAGCCCCCAATTGGTGGGACATGTGGATAGAATTTCAACAAAGCTGAATCCCAACCCCTTCTGTTGAACGGAAAAGGCTCTTTCTATGGCCTTTTTTGCCTTTCTTATGTTACCGGGAGTGTTCAGGGCTACCCGTTCCACATAAACCGCACCGTCTATGGTAGCCAGCATTTCCGCCATTCTAAGCGGCATCCCGGATATCTCTTTCTGTCTCCCATCCACACAGGTGGTAGATTTCTGCCCGATGAGAGTGGTTGGAGCCATCTGCCCTCCCGTCATACCGTAAATGGCATTGTTTATGAAAAGTGTGGTAAACCGCTCCCCTCTGTGAGCTGCGTGTATGATTTCTGCAGCTCCGATGGAAGCCAGATCTCCATCCCCCTGATAGGTAAACACGGTTTTATCCGGCATGGCTCTCCGGATACCCGTAGCGATGGCAGGAGCCCTCCCATGGGCGGATTCACACATGTCTACATTCATATAGTTGTGAGATAAGATGCTGCAGCCGATGGGCGCCACTCCAATGGTGTCGCCCAGCAGCCCTTTTTCTTCCAAAACCTCCATCAGCAGCCGATGCGCCACCCCATGGGTACAACCGGGGCAGTAAGTGGTAGTAACGGGCAGCATGGCATTTGTATATTCAAAAATAGTTTTCATCTATCGCCCCTCCAGGATCCGTTTTGCCTTATCCGCCACTTCGAAAGGTGTGGGCACCATGCCCCCGGATCGGTATATGAGCTCTACGGGGAACCGTCCATTGACAGCGGCCTTTACATCTTCCATCATCTGCCCCATGGAAAGCTCAGCGGATATTATCTTTGTAACGGAAGGGCCCAGCTTGTCGAAGGCTTCTGCGGGAAAAGGCCACAAGGACACGGGCTGAATCAGTCCGGCTCGTATTCCCTGTTCTCTCAGCATATCCATAGCTTCTCTGACAATACGAGACATGGTGCCGAAAGCCACAAAGACCAGTTCCGCGTCCTCTGTATCGGAGAGCCTGTATCTCACCAATTCCTCTCTCATGGTCTGATACTTGGATTCCATCCATATCACATGGTGTTCCAGCTCATCGGGCTTTAACCTGAGGGAGCGTATCACATTGTGAGGCCTCTTGTTTCCGTGCCCCGTAGCTGCCCATGGTTTTTTCGTCAGGATTTCTTCATAGGTGATTGGTTCACGGTATTCAGGCAGAGCCACCGGCTCCATCATCTGCCCTAGCATACCATCCACCAGAATCATTACCGGATTCCGGTATCGGTCTGCCATTTCAAAGGCTTCATAAATGATGTCGACGGTGTCCTGTATGGAGGATGGAGCGAAAACCGGCATATGGTAGTCTCCGTTCCCTCCACCCTTCGTAGCCTGACGATAATCTGCCTGACCGGGCTGCACCCCTCCTACACCGGGACCTCCCCGGGATACATTGAGGATAACCAGAGGGATTTCGGCAGAGCAGGTGAAGGACATGCCTTCCTGCATCAAAGCAATTCCCGGCGAGGAAGAAGACACAAATACGGATTTTCCTGTAAGTGCTCCCCCATAAGCCATATTGATGGCCGCCAATTCACTTTCTGCCTGGACAAAAACACCTCCCACTTTTGGCATCTCTCTGGACATGTATTCGGGAATCTCATTTTGCGGTGTAATCGGATAACCGAAATAGTATCTTGCTCCCGCCCGGATTGCCGCCTCGGCGAAGGCTTCGTTTCCCTTCATCAATTTCTTTTGGTTCAATTTTCTGACCTCTCTTCCAAATATACAGAAATGGCTCCGTCGGGACAGATCATGGCACAGTTTGCGCACCCGATACAAAGCTCCATGTGGGAAACAGAAATGGGATGATAGCCCATTTGATTTACTTCTTTATCGTGTATCCTGAGTATTTTTTTGGGACACACGCTGACGCAGAGCTCGCACCCCTTGCATTTATCCATATTGAGTTTTAGGTAACCTTTTGACATTAATTGCCCTCCCGGGTCCTTCTAAAGCCCACCGATCACGTAGGTCATACCTTACGGCTTCATTTGGAATTCAAAGTGATATTAATAATTTCTCGTATTTACGGATTCATTATAGGACATGGTCAGGCTTCCATGCAACAACATTCATGGTCATTCTCCCTTTCCGTATAAAAAGGCTGGTTTTCAAACAAAAAAAAATCCCGAATGTGTCGTCAGGTTTCTAATTCACAACCTATCCTATGATAGGTGGGTTTTCTGTTCCTGCTTCTGTCTTCCCCTCAGAGGAGGCCTGACATAGGCGACGGAAACGCGAAGTCCCGTGAACTAAATGTAGGTTAAATTACAAAACCTTAACGAGCACCTCAGGATCTTACTCAATAGTATGTTTGGTTTCCTTGTCCTTATGCTGACAATGTTTTCTGGCTTGGAGATTCCTTTTTTCCCTGCCAGCTTGGTTCGATTATACCACCGGTGGGACCCGGAATCAAGTTTGGCGAGAAAATTACCCTTTCGCAATTTTTGTCAAAAATCAATCCTCGTCCAGAGGTATGGCGCAATTGTGAGACACTTTCTGCACATCGTCATTTTCTTCCAGCATGTCGATCATTTTTTTCAGGCTTTTAAGTTCTGACTCTCCGGGAGTCGCCTCCATTGAGGGGACAAACTCCACGTCGGCCTCCACAAAATCGTAGCCGGCCTGCTTCAAAGCCTGAGACACCGCATCAAAGTTTTCGGGCAAAGTCTGGACTTCGAAGCTGTCATCATTCAGGATCACATCCTCGGCCCCTGCTTCCAAGGCGGTCTCCATGAGGGAATCCTCATCAATGGCATCTGTCATCTCAATCAACAGGATACCTTTTCGGTCGAACATATAGGACACGCATCCCGGGACGCCCAGATTGCCTCCGTGTTTATCAAATGCGTGCTTTATGGTGGATGTGGTCCGGTTCTTATTATCCGTGAGCACGTCCACTATGACAGCCACCCCGCCGGGGCCGTAACCTTCGAAGGTTCCCGATTCGTAGGTCTCACCGCCCAACTCCCCCGTACCCTTTTGGATAGCACGATTGATGTTGTCATTGGGCATGTTGATGGCTTTTGCCTTCTCAATGGCATGTTTTAAAGAAATATTGTATTCCGGATCACCTCCGGCCTTTGCAGCAACAGAAATGGCTCTGGCATATTTCGTAAATATCTGTCCCCGCTTTGCATCCTGGGCAGCCTTTCTGCCTGCTATGGTACCGTGTCTTCCCATCTTTATACCTCCTATGCGGTCTGCACAGGGTCCCCCTGCCTTTCCGTATCCATGTATTATGGCCACAGGGGTTCCCATCCTAACATAATAGTTTATCAGAAAAAACCATGTGTTACAAGGCTGGCGGAGGTTCGTCCTTTTCCATATGTTTAAAAGCAGTGGCCATCATGAGCTTAATCCGGTTGAGCTGGTTTACATCGCTGGCCCCGGGATCGTAATCGATTGCTGCAATGTTTGCCCTGTGGTCGTAATTCCGCAGGGGCTTTATCATACCTTTTCCTGTTACGTGATTGGGCAGGCATGCGAATGGTTGCAGGCATACGATGTTCCTTACACCGGAATCGATGAGCTCTACCATCTCTCCGGTGAGAAGCCAGCCTTCGCCGCATTGATTTCCCAGAGATGTGACTCTTTTGGCCTTTTCCGCCGTGTCCCGAATATGAGCAGGACCGTGAAAACGCTTACTCGCGTTCAGTTCTTTCCTCGCATGGGAACGAAACCATTCGATGAGCATGACAGAAAGATGATTTTTCACCATGACGGAAAGGCTTCCCGACAGTTGTTGCAGATTGTACTTTTTGCTATACATGCCATAGAGAAAGAAGTCCATCAAGTCAAGAACTACCGCTTCCCCTCCCTCATTTTCTATGACACTTACGATATCGTTGTTCGCCATAGGGTGATACTTGACCAGGATCTCTCCTACCACCCCCACTTTTGGCTTCCGAATATCCCTTAAGGGCAGTTGGTCAAATTCTCGAATCATCCGGCTGATGTTCTTTCGAAGGGTTCTGAGGCTTCCATCCCTTACATTTTCTAGGGCGATAGCGGACCATTTTTCAGCAAGAGCATTGGCGGAGCCTTCCTCTGCTTCATAGGGTCTTGTGGCATAGAGGATTCGCATGAGAACGTCTCCGTAGAGCAAGGAGATGCCGCCCCGCTTGATGAGTCTGGGGGTGACGGGGAACCCAGGGTTCGTTTCCAAGCCGGTCCAACTGAAAGAAATCACCGGCACCTGCTCCATTTTAAGATCTACCAGTGCTTTCCTCAAGAGGGTGATATAGTTGCTGGCACGGCATTGTCCTCCTGTCTGAGAAAGTACCACGGCAGTTCGGGACAAATCATACTTACCTGACTTCAGCTCGCTGATCACCTGGCCCAGTGTCACAATGGTGGGATAACAGGCATCATTGTTCACATAACGCAGCCCCTCTTCCACCGCATTTTTATCCACGGAAGGCATGAGTACTGCATTATAGCCTTCTTTGTTGAGGGCTGTTTCCAGAAATTGAAAGTGGATCGGCGACATCTGGGGAATCAGCAACGTATATTCTTTGCGCATATCCTTGGTGAACACAACCCTTTCAAAGGGTTTGGCGAAGGGCACCGGTTCAATTCCGTTTTTATCCCGTTCGGCCATAGCTGCCCGGAGGGAACGTATCCTAATCTTTGCAGCGCCTAAGTTGGAGCCTTCGTCTATTTTCAGCACCGTGTAAAGTTTGTTTCGATTTCTCAGAAGTTCTTCCACTTGTTCCGTTGTAACCGCATCCAGTCCGCAGCCGAAAGAATTCAGCTGGACCAGCTCCAGATTTTCATGATCCCCGGCTACCTCCGCAGCTTTATAAAGTCTGGAGTGATACATCCATTGATCCAGCACTCGGATGGGTCTTTTGAAATCCGCCAGATGACTCACGGAGTCTTCCGTGAGAACGGCCATGCCGTAGGAGTTGATCATCTTGTCGATGCCGTGGTTGATTTCCGGATCCAGATGATAGGGTCTGCCTGCCAGAATCACCCCTTTGATACCCAGCTTTTTTATTAGCTCCAATGTAAGCTCCCCTTGGCTCCGGATCTCTGCCTTGAAAGCTCTGTCTTCTTCCCTTGCCGCGGCTACCGCTGACTTGATTTCGCCTTTTCCGATTCCCGAACCGGCGAAAAACTCACAGAGCCTCCTGATCAAACGAGTATCTATGTCGTAAGGCAGAAAAGGATGGAGGAACTCGACGCCGTATTTTTCCAGAACTTCTCCCATGTTACCTGCGATGGCTTCGGGGTAAGTGGCCACTATGGGGCAGTTGTAGTGATTGGGAGCTGTATCATCCTCGGCGGTCTCATGGTTGAGGCATGGGTAGAATATTTTTTTAACTCCCTGCTGTGCCAGCCATTTAACATGTCCGTGGACAAGCTTCGCCGGATAGCATGCAGTGTCGGAGGCGATGGTCTCCATACCAAGCTGGTAGAGTTTATTGGAGGAAACCGGTGAGAGAACCACCCGGAATCCCAATGCAGTGAATAATGTAAACCAGAAGGGGTAGTTCTCGTACATGTTGAGTACTCTGGGTATGCCGATTTCGCCTCTGGTTGCCTGATCCGTCGGAAGCGGTTCGTACCGGAAGAGCCTGTTTAGTTTAAATTCAAAGAGATTGGGCAGTTTGTTCCCTTTGGATTCCTTTCCGGCCCCTTTTTCACAGCGGTTGCCGGTAATAAACCTGCTGCCGTCGTGAAAGGTATTGATGGTGAGAAGGCAGTTATTTTCACAGCCCTTGCATCTGGTGTGGGAATTTTCCACTGTAAAGGCATTCAGACTTCCTTGGGGCGCGATGGTGGAATGTTCCCCTTCTCTGTAATGATTCAAAGCGATCAACGCTGCACCGTATGCGCCCATAATTCCTGCAATGTCGGGACGAATCACTTCTCTTCCAACGATTTTTTCTACGCTTCTCAGTACCGCATCGTTGAGAAACGTACCTCCTTGCACTACTACTTTTTCGCCTGCTTCATCCGGGTTACGAAGTTTAATCACTTTATAAAGGGCATTTCTGATGACAGAATAGGACAGACCGGCGGAAATATCCCCGATGGTAGCCCCTTCTTTCTGAGCTTGCTTTACCTTGGAGTTCATGAAAACAGTGCACCTGGTTCCCAGGTCAACGGGATTTTCTGCGAAGAGGGCCTCCTTTGCAAAATCCGCCACATCCATTTGCAACGACTTTGCATAGGTCTCCAGAAAGGATCCACAGCCGGAAGAACAGGCTTCGTTGAGCATGATATTATAGATCGCGTTGTCTTTAATCCTCATGCACTTCATGTCCTGTCCGCCGATATCCAGTATGAAATCCACACCTGGCAGGAATTCCTCAGCGGCTTTGTAGTGAGCCATGGTTTCGATCTCGCCGAGATCCACGGAAAAGGCTGTACGAATCAAGCCCTCTCCGTAACCGGTGACGGTGGCTTTCCCGATAAAAGCATCTTGAGGGAGCTTTTCATAAAGCTCCCGAAGCATTGTCAATACAGCATCCAGCGGCTTTCCTTCGTTGTTGTTATAAAAGGAATAGAGCAGATATTTCTCCTGGTCAATCAGAGCGGCCTTTGTTGTAGTGGAACCCGCATCGATGCCCAAGAACAGGCTGCCTTTTGCTTCGGACAAGGGTCTGCGTCGTATACGGTCTTTTTCATGCCGTTTCAAAAATTCTTCATAGTCGGATTCATCCAGAAAAAGTGCCGGTAAATGCCTGCTTGCTGCCAGTTTGGTCCCATCAGCGTTCTTAAGGCTTGAGAGAACTCGGCTCAATTCTCTGCTCTCATTTTTTTCAGAAAGTAAAGCGGCACCGATAGCAACAAAGTACTCGGAGTCATCCGGAAATATTACCTGACTCTTTTCCAGTTCAAGGGTTTCTATAAAGCGGCGCCTCAGTTCCGACAGAAACGACAAAGGACCGCCTAAAAATGCTACATTCCCTTTAATAATGCGTCCGCAGGCCAAACCGGTTATGGTCTGATTGACCACAGCCTGAAAAATGGAAGCGGAAAGATCTGCAATATCTGCACCTTCATTGATTAGAGGTTGAATATCCGTTTTGGCAAAGACACCGCAGCGTGCTGCGATGGGGTAGATCAATTTGTGTTTTTTTGCACTTTCGTTGAGACCGGCTGCATCCGTCGAGAGGAGCACCGCCATCTGATCGATAAAAGCACCGGTACCCCCGGCGCAAGTGCCGTTCATCCTCTGTTCGACAGCGGCCCCGTAAAAAGTAATCTTTGCATCCTCACCGCCCAATTCAATAGCCACATCGGTTTCCGGTATATATTTCTCCACTGCAGCGCTGCAGGAAATCACTTCCTGCTCAAAGGGTATTTCAAGCAGGCTCGCCAGAGCCAGACCACCGGAACCTGTGATAGTTACACTGCATTCCATCTCCGGATAGAGGGCCGAAAGTTCCCCAAGCATCCGGGTAAATTTCTCAAAGACATTGGACATGTGCCTCTCGTACCTTTTATACAAAACAAGATTCTCCCGATTGAGGAGAACCAGCTTTATCGTTGTAGAACCGATGTCAATGCCCAATTTCATGAATAGGGAACCCTCCTGAGTTTGATACGCGTTATTATAGCATGGGGCAACTGTTTCTGTAAACAAGTTTCTACATATATATATGTACCACTAAAAAGTTACTGCAAAAACCACTGGGTTCCCAAATGAAAATATGAGAAAGGAAAAGAGGCTATTCACGACTGATCATAACCCATGAAGGGTAAAAAGCCGGAATCCATAGACGGAAAATTTACCAAAAAAAGAAGTCCCCTTAACTGGGAACTTTGGATAGACCACTGTCGGAATTGTTATGAAAGAATGCATCTATGGAGCCATGATGGCTCCATAGAT
>CAYOYO010000085.1:0-8082 GCA_964408195.1 uncultured Oscillospiraceae bacterium
GAAAAGCCGATGTTATCGATACCCCCGGCGGCTTTTACCTTCTCCAGCCACTCCAGAACTCCAAGAGAAGCCATACGTTCAAACATGGCTTTATCTGTCAGCATGTGGAGGAGATAGTAATCGATTTTGTCCGTGTTCAGTCTGGACAATTGATTATGGTAAATCTTTTGTGCATGCTCCAATCTGTATACCATAAAGGGAGGAAGCTTGGTAGCGATTTTAACCCTTTCACGGTACCCACCGGAAAGGGCCTTGCCTAGGAAGGATTCGCTCTTGCCACCATGATAGATGTAGGCAGTGTCAAAATAGTTCACCCCATGGTCTACAGCATCCCGAACCATGGCAATGGCCCGGTCTTCATCGATGCTTCCATTCCTGGTGGGAAACCGCATACAGCCAAATCCCAGAACGGAGAGTTCATCCCCGTTTTTACTGTTTGTTCTGGTTTGCAAGTGGCTCTCCTTTCATCACCAATCTTTTATCTGCTATCGGTTCTTTCGCCCGTAATATCCGTACACTTCTATCACCTCTCCCGGGGCATTCTGGGGAAAATGGAGTTCTCCAGGCGTGGTCTCCCCGACGCTCTTCCCCTCTGTTATTTTGATACCACCTTCCAACCATTGCTGCTTCAAGCCCGCAAAGGTCATCTTTTCCGGCAAAAAGTCGGGATGGTCTTCCCTAAAGTTGCGGAGGCTTTTGGGAGCCTTTTGATAGGATGTAAAGATTCCCACAACCTCACCCTCCGGTTTCAGAAGAGGCGCAATCCGCTCAGTGGAAAAGCTGTTGTATGTAAAGAGAGAGTTCACCGTTGAATAATCGTCGATATAGAAATCCACCGTGCCCCTCTTAATGGGAATATCTTCCGGCTTGCCCACGATGTAAATAAACTGATATTCCCGGGAAGACAGATACTTTTTCAGCTTCCGGATTCGCTTCAGGGAGGGATCCACGATGATGAAGGTGTTGCCCTTCCCCAGCTTGCTCATATACTCAAGAAGAAAGTTAAAGGGGAAGGGTCCTGTCATAAAATAGTTCCCTTCGTTCAGCGAGCCTGTGATGCGATGGTACATCCATACGTAGGCCTTGGTAATCAGCTTCCGGTAGGTAGGACTGAACTGATTTTTCATGGCCATGACGGATTCCACGTTTTCAAATGCACGAAACGGGGTGTCTTCTGAGAAATCACTGCAGAGTATGATGCCGTCAGTAACTTTCGCCGAATAAGAGCACTCGCAGGAGAGTACACCCTCTTGTATGTTGCCCTTGGAAAGGCTGGCCGAATCCAGCCTTAACGGTAAATGGCAGCGGGGACAGTATAAGTAGGGGATAAACAGGAAGGGTACGCCGGCCGGAGTCACATCGCTGGGAGCGAAAGCCTGAAGCTCTTCAATCTCCTTATCGATTTCCTTGATAAAACAAGCAAGGTTATCCCTTTCCTCGATCAGGTGGTTTCTCTTGCTTCGCATCATGTCTGCACAGACTTCGAGTACGATCTCATCCTGAAAGAGGGAAGCTTTTTCCAGAAAGAAGAGGAGTTGAATTTCCTCCAGTGAAAAATAGTACCTTTTGTACTTCAGGATTTTTTCCATATCGGAGACGCACTCTTTATCGAAGGTATATTGACCGCCTTCGCGAATGGGGGTCAGAAGCCCATTGTTAATATAGAAGCGTATAGTGCTGGCGTTCAGGTTAAATTTTTTTGCAAAGGTACCGATTTTCATCGCGCCATCCTCCGGAAAAGAGCAATCGCATTACCATTGGATTAACATGTTAGCATTAAGTATAAACATCCCGGCGTTGCTCGTCAATCGCTCAAAAGGCGAACTGCTCAAAAGGTGAACCCCACTTCACCTTTTCGTGTTTTTGGGTCTTGTCATCAAGTACGGTGCACCCGATAATATAAAGCCAAGTGAAAGAATCAGTTTCCAGTGTATGTTTTATGAAAGGAGATAGAAAGATGAAGAGAATCATTGTAACCAACAATAAGAGGGTAAAAGCTCAATACTCGGATAAAACGGAAGTGGTTTTCTTAGAGAACGCATCCGGAATGGACGTTCTCCGAGAAGGAAAGCGGGTTGCCTCCGAAGGAGGGCGTTTGCTGCTGGACCCGGTCAGGTACAAAGGTTACTATCGGACTCTGGCCTTCTATAAAGACGGAAAGGGGACACCCGAAGAAAAGACCATCTCCCTGCTGGATCGGAGCATCGAGGAGATGAAGAAGCAAAATGGCGCATCGAGCAAAGAACCCATCCTCTCAGGGATTTTTCAGAAAAAAGATTTGGATGTGGTTAAAAAAATACTCGGCTAACAGGAAGTCGGGACCAAGGAGCATCTCCCACACCACAGATTAAGAACATTACAGGAAAAGGCCTCCGCATTGCGGCGGCTTTTTTCTGTTCGGATTACAGAGCAGAGTCGAGGGAAGGCATAAAAATTTGGCTGTAATATGTTCTGCCTCCAGTGGAATATTAGTGTTGTGAGCATATAATGAGGCATAAGGAGGTATTCGCCTCATTAAAACGCACAGAGAGAGGAAAGAATTGAAAAATCGAAATCTTTCTACTTAAACGTTATAATGCGATGAGGGGCAATGCTATATGAGACTGCATCGATATCTTGGCTGTGTATATGATATGTATTTTGAAGAAGTAAATATCCGTTTTCTTGTCCATAGATCCCTGATTGACGAGGAGACGAGAAATCTCCTGCTTTTGTATGTCATCACAGGTCACGCTCCTGATGGAATCCGGGTAGATACGGAAAGCAATGTTCTCCGATTTGCTCCGGATGAGGACGAATCAGAGGCTTCCGTTGGCAACGAAGATTTTCTTTGGTTTGCCCTGTAGGCGCTTCCAGGTGGATTCCGTTGGTTTTCCTTGTATTCCGATTTACGATAGAGTATAATTAAATACCGTTACAATGGTCGTAAGCTCAGATACAGGAGGGCTGCCGGATGCATAAAACCGCAGCAATTTTAATGCTTGCATGGATGATCGTCCTTACTCTAACCGGTTGCGGCGGGGATAAGGAAATGATCCAATCGGACTTTACCATACTGATTGCCAGCACTGCTACCGCAGAGAATATCCAATCTGTCGCCGAGTTCCTGGATGATAAAATCCCGGACGTGGACGAGGATATGGCTACTCATATGGTTATTGCCTATCGTGAGTATCTGTTGAATTATATTACTCAAAACAAAGACAAGACTACCATCCAGGAGCTCAGCGTCTATCTTGACCCGAAAACGGGTCGGGTAGATACAGAAAAAATCCAAAACAGCGAACTGAAATCCTTTTATGATCAAATCAAAGCCGGGGCTCTCATGGTCACATTATTCGAGGGGGAGCCCATTTTGCGTGTAGATTACGGCAAGCTGCTGGAAAAATACGGAGAATATATTTCCGAGTCTATGAAAGAACTCTTCCAGTTGATAAGTGGACTTATCGACAAGCCTACTACTGAAAATGCCACCCTGGTCATCAGTTGGGAGGAGTTGCTTTCCAGAACTTATGCGGCGGAGAAGCTTATCAGGAAATATCCGGAAAACGACCATTTGATAGAGGATGCTGCCTGGATCTACACCACCCATCTCAACACCATGCTGATGGGGACCACCAATACTCCTATTTTTGACTATAATACAAAAGAATTCTCCACTTCTGCCGGTACGGTATACAGGGAGTTTATGCTTTCGCAACCGGATGCGGTTCTGACCTGGGTCCTTAAGGAGTATTATACCTATTTGAACAGCATCAACTACACTCTGGATTTCAACGATGTCACCATGAGCAAGGTATTCTTCGATACCTGCGACTGGCTGGTTTCGGAAGCGGAAAAGAGGGTGAAGGAGTAAATGGATCCCATTATTTGCGTGGAAGACCTGGTGTTTCAATATAGCAGGGATGATTTTGTTCAGGAAGAGCCGGCGGTAAATCATGTGGATTTAAGATTCGGTCCTGGAAGCTTTACGGCAATCATCGGAAGAAACGGATCGGGAAAATCCACCTTGGCAAAAAATATTAACGGTTTGCTGATTCCTGCATCAGGTGCTGTCTATGTGAAAGGCTGGAACACGGCGGACCCTGAGAAAATCTGGGAAGTTCGCCAGACGGCGGGCATGGTGTTTCAAAATCCGGACAACCAGCTGGTGTCATCCATCGTTGAGGATGATGTGGCTTTCGGGCCCGAGAACCTGGGTGTGGAACCGGGAGAAATACGCAGGCGGGTGGATGAATCTCTCTATGCGGTGAACATGTATGAGGAAAGAAAAAAAGCTCCTCACCTGCTCTCCGGCGGTCAGAAGCAACGAATCGCCATAGCCGGAGTTGTAGCCATGCGACCGGAATGTATCATATTCGATGAGCCCACTGCCATGCTGGATCCCCACGGCAGGCAGGAGGTCATGGATATCATCGGAAAGCTTCACGGAGAAGGTATCACCATTGTGCTCATCACCCATTTTATGGAGGAAGCGGCCAGAGCGGAGCGGATTGTCATAATGGAGAAAGGCCGGGTTATAAAGGACGGGACTCCCAGAGAGGTCTTTTCCAAGCCGGAAGAGATAAGGGCGTTGAATTTAGACGTGCCTTTTGCAGTAGATCTGGCGGACAGGCTTCGCAGCCGGGGCATCCCTGTTCCGGAGGGAATGATTGAAGACGAAGAGATGGTGGAATTTCTATGTCAATACAAGTCAAAAATCTGACACACGTATACAGTGAAGGCATGCCGTATCAAACGGTAGCCCTAGAAGATATCAGCTTTGAAGTCGCCGATGGCAGCTTCGTGGGAATCATCGGTCATACGGGTTCGGGAAAATCTACCCTGATACAGCATCTGAACGGGTTATTGAAGCCCAAGACCGGGGCCATTCTGGTGGATGGCCTGGATATTACAGACCCCTCCGTGAAGTTGAGAGATATTCGCCAGACCATTGGCCTGGTGTTTCAATATCCCGAATACCAGCTCTTTGAAGAAACAGTGGAAAAGGATGTAGCCTTCGGACCTCAGAATTTGGGTCTGGCCGAGGAAGTGATTGCTGTCAGAGTCAGGGAGGCACTGCAGCTGGTGGGCCTATCTTTCGAGGAAATCGGTCAGCGATCGCCCTTTGATCTTTCCGGAGGGCAGAAGAGACGTGTGGCAATCGCCGGCGTCATCGCCATGCGTCCCAAAGTGCTCATCCTTGACGAACCAACCGCAGGATTGGATCCCAAAGCGCACAAGGACATCCTTCGATTAATCCGAACCGTTCATCGGGAGGAGAAAAACACGATTATTCTGGTTTCTCATAACATGGGTGATATTGCGGCACTATCTGAAAAAGTTCTTGTCATGCACAGAGGTCGCATGGTCCTTGAAGGGACGCCTAAAGAAGTGTTTTCCAGGACAGAGCAGTTAGCATCCTTAGGGCTGGAGCTCCCGCCTGCCACAAAATTTACAGAATCCCTTAAGAAAAGGGGCATCGATTTGACGGGGTTTCCCCTTACCATTGAGGAAGCAGAGCGAGAAATTGCCGGCTGGATCGGAAAGAGACAGAGATGATCAGGGATATTACATTAGGACAATATTATCCGGGAGAATCGTGTATCCATAGACTGGACCCGAGAGTAAAAATCATCTGCACGTTTGCATACATTATCTCTCTGTTCCTGGTCAAAGATTTTATCGGATTTGCTATCGGTGTGGCCTTTTTAGGTCTTATCATCGGTCTTTCGGGAGTGCCGCTAAGGTTTATCTTCAAAGGCCTGAAACCCATTTTTTTCATCATCATATTTACCTTTACCGTGAATATGTTCATGACAAAGGGAGAAACCCTGGTGGAGATAGGATTTTTGACCATTACCAGAGAAGGCCTGTACAATGCCTTTTTTATGGGACTCAGGTTGATTCTTCTCATCATCGGCTCATCCCTGCTGACTCTGACTACAAAACCCATTCACCTCACCGATGGAATAGAGAGGCTGCTGTCACCTTTTCGGAGAGTCGGTGTGCCTGCACACGAACTGGCTATGATGATGACCATCGCACTGCGTTTCATCCCGACACTACTGGAAGAAACAGATAAGATCATGAAAGCCCAGATGGCCAGAGGTGCCGACTTTGAGACGGGAAATCTGATTCGCAGGGCCAAAAGTCTGATCCCCCTGTTGGTTCCTCTTTTTATCAGTGCATTTCGCATAGCCCAGGACCTGGCAATGGCTATGGAGGCCAGGTGCTATCGGGGAGGAGATGCAAGAACCCGGATGAATGCCATGTGCTTCCACCGGTGCGACCTTGCAGCTTCTCTATGCATGATCGGCTTCATCCTGGTGATTGTCCTTCAAGCCGGCATTCTGTAACGACAAGGAGAAAAACTTGAAGTCCAAACGCTTGGTACATGGTGCTGTGATCGCAGCCGTATATACTGCTCTTACCCTGCTTCTGATGCCCCTTTCCTATGGGGTCATGCAGATTCGGGTGGCGGAAGCCCTGACGGTTCTCCCCGCCCTTACCCCGGCAGCGGTGCCCGGACTGTTTGTTGGCTGCCTGGTTGCCAATATGTTGGGACCCAACGGGGTAATCGACATGATTTTGGGAAGCGCCGCAACGCTGCTGGCTGCGATTGGGTCTTACAAGCTGAGGTCAAAACCTTTGTTGGTACCTCTGCCTCCGGTTTTAGCCAACGGACTCATCGTTGGCGCTATGCTCTACTATGTATATTCCGTGCCTGTTTCCCTGTGGGCCTGCATTCTCTGGGTAGCTTTAGGAGAAGCTGCAGCCTGCTATGGGATCGGTCTGCCACTACTTAAATACATGGGAAAGCGAAAAACGATTTTCAGGTAGTGCAAATGAAACAAAACCGTTGGCTTATCCTGACCATTCTCATTCTCGGCGGAATTGTGCTGCTGCTCACCGCTTTGATGGAGCAGCAGGAACCGGAGGCTCATTACACCGGTGTTTTTCCTGTTGAAGACGACTCTTTAGAACAGCCCATGTCCCCCGTGTCCCAACCGGCACCCGGAGAGGTGGTGGCTGTCGAGGAAAGGATTTTGGAACCTGCCTTTCCTGTTCTCCTGGCATATGATAAATATCTTACTACCTATACCTACCTATTTGTAGATGGGGAATCTGCCAATATCCGTTCGGGACCCTCTCTTACGGAACCTGTCATCGGGAAAGCTTTCTATGGACAGCGCTTGAATTACCTGGAGTCCGTTATGATCGCTCGTGAGGATGGGGGTACGGATACCTGGTTCCACGTAGTTTGGGAAGAAGAAGGGGAGAGCCGCTTTGGATTCATTCATAGTTCCACAGTAATGGAACGACTGTATCAATTTGACAAGATGGAGGAAGCCATTGGGAAAGCAGAAGCATACGCAGACATGGGAGGACTCACCTATATCAGCAACTACCAGAACCGAAAGGGCTACGCTCCCCTGTATCAGGGAGGAACCGTAGATGGAGAGGGAAATCGGAGAAGCCAAAGTGCTCCCGCATATGTGAGCCCGGAGCACTTGGAGAGTTTCGTCTATCTGGGGGATGGTACTCTGGTGCGCTATCTGTTCTCCGATGGGGAGTATGCCAGGATCCAAGAGGTTAACTCAGGAAAGCGGTATTATGTGCCTTTAAAATATATACCGAAAGACCATATAATCCACGAGCTTACGAAGGCCATTGTGATAGACGTGACCAACCAGAACGAAGGTGTATACGAAAAAATACAGGGGGTATGGACTCTCATATCCTATACCCAGGCTACTACAGGAACCACAGGACGGTACTCCCAACCTACCCCCACCGGTTTTTATTTTGCCATGGAGAGCAGGCCCTATTTTCGCTACTATGAAGACGGCACCACTAAGATTCAGGGCTATGCACCCTATGCCATCCGATTTGCCGGGGGCGCTTATGTGCATGGGGTGCCGGTGAACTACCGGGTTGATGCCGACGGCACATTGATTGCCCCACCGGCTCAGGAATATTCAAAGACCATCGGTACGGTCCCTCTCTCCCACAAGTGTGTCCGAAACTACACTTCTCATGCTAAATTTCTCTACGACTGGTTTACTCCCGGAGAGACCATCGTCATCGTCATCGATTGAT
>CAYOYO010000086.1:0-7732 GCA_964408195.1 uncultured Oscillospiraceae bacterium
ACCCGCAGTCATTTTGCATTTCAAAATCTCCTTAATTTCTTGTGATAACGCTATGCAGAAAAATTTCCACATAGAAATTTTTCTTACCCCTCTGCGTTTCAACGAAGCGTTTTACATCCAGTCGCATCGTTATAATTGTGTCATGCCTTTTCATCACAGCTGCATAAGAATAAAAAGAAAATCACCTCCAGTCACCCTCGTGTCCCATAGATTAGAAAATCAATAAAAGTGCTGAAATAGAAAGAAGTTGGGACTGATTTTATCAATTTGATATTTTTTCTACAATCGGTTCAAGAATATCACAATTGTCAAGCAAATGCAATAATATTAGATAACTTTGTATAAATAATAACTTAACAAATTTAAGATCAAAGAATCCTTGTACACACAAGAAAACATAGGATGCCTTCAGGGTAATACGGAAGATATCAAAAACTCTTCTATAGAAGCCGGACCAGATCCAGAATTGCCCCTTCCATACTTTCTATAGGGATTCTTGTGTAGTAAAACATTACCACGAGGTAATCCTTGTCACTCTTAAAATTGGAGACGGGGACGACCGTAAGGCCGGACTCGGCTGCTGCGGCGCAAATTTCTTCAGTGGTTCTGCCGGTGTTCGGAAGCTTTAGCAGCATATGAAGACCTGAGCTGTTGTTTAAAATCTCAATGCCATTCCCGCCATGTCTATGAATGGACGAGGTTGCCAGCTGTATTTTCTGGGCGTTGAGTTTACGTTGTTTTCTCAGGTTGGTTTGATAGTAACCGCTGCTCATGTAGAAGGCCAGGGTAAGCTGCTCGGCCTTGGAGCAGGTTTGGGTGTAGTCGCTGAGAGATTGGCGGAACTGTAGGTGCAAAGGTGGAGGAAGTACCATATAGCTGATTTTCACAGCCGGGAAAAGAGTAGAGGAAAAGGAGCCCAGATAGACCACCTGCTCCCGTTTGTCCAGACCTTGAAGGGATGGTACCGGCCTGCTGTCGTAACGCAGCTCACTGTTGTAATCGTCTTCAATAATGATACTCTTGTTTTGATATGCCCAATCAAGGAGGGCATATCTTCTTCCTGCGGGCATAACCGAACCTGTAGGGAATTGGTTGGAGGGGCTTACATATACGGCGGAAGTAATGTTTGCGGGCAGCTTCTCCACCCGAATCCCCTCTTTGTCGATGGAGACGTAGGTCATTTTAAAGCCCCTGTCCCTGAAAATGCTCCGCACCGGGAGATAACCCGGATCTTCGAAGGACACATGGTCGATTCCCATCCTCTGGAGGATGATACAGAGGATATTGATCAGCTGCTGAGTTCCTGCCGCAATGACCACCTGCTCCCGGTTGCAGCGAACACCTCTCGACTGATAGATATATCGGGATATCTGGTCCCGTAGAGGCGGCTCTCCCTGGATATCCCCCTCATAGAGGAGCAGGGAAGAATGGTCGTTTAAGATTCTGTTTCCGCATTTCTTCCATTTCGTGAAGTCAAAACACGCCGGGTCCAGATAAATCCGTGGGCCTCGGTTCAAGTCGTAAAAAGGCGACGGTGGCCCGGCTTCAGAATCGGGGTCATCAGGAAACAGGCCGGACCCGGTGCCGGGAGGAAGGGAACTCACCAGATAGCCCGACCTTGGCTTGCTGGTGATATAGCCCTCTACCAAAAGTTGGCTGTAGGCCAGCTCTACAGTCGTCACACTGATATTCAAAGATCCGGATAATGCCCGAAGAGACGGGAGCTTATCTCCGGGCAAAATATCTCGATTCACGATGGCATCCCGGATATACAGAAAGAGCTGCTGATAAAGGGGCAAAGGACCTCTTTCGTTAAGAACCGGCGTCAGGGAAATCATGGCGGCCTCCAATCTGTACCTAAGAGCACAATAAAAACTGTAATCAGTCAGGTGATTTTTCTCGTAAAACAAGGATGTAAATTTGTTTTGTACTTAAGAAAAAACTTATAACTAGATATTTCATTAAATACAGTATGAGAATATTATAATGATATACACAATAAAAGTAAAGCGGTACAAAACCCAGCCAGGGGGACAGACCCTTTGTCCGGTATAGAAGCGCTGGAGCGGGATGTACCCCCGTAGAAACCTTGAACCTATCGAGGCATTTATGGGCTGACTTGATAAGCCCATCAAAATGCCGTAGGTTTCCGAGGGGGGTACTCCCGCCCAGCTCAGTGAAACCCTGCCAAAGGGTCTGTCCCTCTGTCCGGGAAATCGGCCAAAGGGTCTGTCCCCCCGGCTGGCTGTAAGCAAACAATATTAGTCGTGAAATGGAAAGAATTACTAGGAGAAATTGAAATGGTCGCATCGGAAAAAACCAATAAAATAATCCTGACGGGAGTCATGATGGCCATTACGGCGGCGGCAACCATGGTCATCGCCATTCCGGTACCTTTTACCAGCGGCTATATCCACTTAGGAGACAGCATGGTCTTCCTGTCTGTGCTCATATTGGGCTGGCGTTACGGAGCCATTGCCGCAGGAGTCGGTTCGGCTCTGGCGGATATCTTTCTGTCTTATGTTCATTGGGCCCCCTGGACCCTTTGTATAAAAGGAATCATGGCCATTCTTATGGGACTCATGATGGAAAAGGCTATGGGCAACCGTAGGAACACAGCAATCGCCATAGGGGCCATCGCCATGTTCTGGCTGGCCTTTCACTTTACCGTCAACCGGATCATCCGCTACGAGGCAGCCCATAATCCCGCAGACCTCCTAAGCGACCAGGTACCGGACGTATCCGCTCTTGGAGAGTTTCTGAATACCGTACAGAGCCAGCTCATGTTTGCCGCTCTGCTGATCCCGGTTTTTCTCACCGTTATCGCTTTGGTGCTGAAGAAGAAAGAACATTATAATATCCCGCTTTCCGCCATTTTAGGAATGACTCTGGCCGGGCTTTGGATGGTATTCGGATACTACATCGCCGGAGGAATTCTTTATGGAAGCTTCGCCGTGTCCGCTTTCAGTATACCTATGAACATGATACAGTTCATCATGGGCTTTCTGGTGGCTGCCCTGATTGCAGCGGCACTGTCAAAGACCCCGGCGGCCAGGTACTTCTCTTTTCGGATACAAAAAAAGAAATAGCTTAGAGGATGGCTTCCTTGACCAGATAAACAGCCGCCTGGCTTTCTTCTTTAAAAAGCAGGGATACAGGCTTGGCCAGAAGGCTGTCCGGCGCGCCGGGCTTGGCCTTCAGGTAATCGGCAATGACCAGGGTCATGGACTTCTGGTTAATTTTTTTCAGAAGGGATAGGAAGAGATCCTTATCTAGAACGTGCTTCCTGATTTGGTTCTGAAAGCTTTGCACTTCCGCCTCAGTTTCCTTCTGGTAGGTCCTGACCGCTTTTGCCAAATACCTGTGGAAGGACTCGCCGGTGTAGAGGGTCTGGGGGTCCAGCTCGAAAATGCGGGCAGCGGTTTCCGCGGGTTTTAAGGACCTCTTGTTGATCTCACCCTTGGAAAAGGTATAGTAATAACCGTCGTAAAACCCATATGCTTTCAACGCATCCAGGTACCCCAGACGGATGTTCTTGACAGCATTTTTGCTGTCAAAGACCATAACCTCCCCCAGATCCCACTTGCATCGGATTAAGACCAGGTTTTCCGCCTGCTTCAGGGGTTCCTTCTGGACGATTCCGGACGTCTCAAGGTCCACGGCGATCACATGAGTGGCGCCTCTTTTCAGGGCCATTCCCACGGGAAGGTTGTCCAGGTAGCCCCCGTCCACATATTTCGTGTTGTCGATATCCGTTACCTTCAAGGCGGGAAAAAGGGAACAGCTGGCTACGATGAAGTCTGTCAGCTTGCCTCCTGGGATGTCTTCCAAAAATAAGTGGCGCAGGGCAAGGTTGGGCAGTTCGACGGTGGCCAGACCAAAATCCGTACCGCTGTTCCTTACCTTATCTTCATCCACATAACGATTGAGCAGGTCCATCAGGGGTCGGCTCTTTTTTGGGGGAAATCCCAGATCCACCACCATGTCCGTCTGGATCTCCCTCCAGAGGTTGATGGTGAGGTCAAAAGAATTTTGGGCAATCATAGCTCCGTTGATGGCACCCACAGAGCTACCGGTAACCATGTCAATCTTTATATCCATTTCTCTCAGCGCTTGCCAAACCCCGATTTCGTATGCTCCTCTGGCTCCGCCCCCGCCTAGGACTAGAGCTGTCTTTCTGTTTTCCGTCATGGAAGCCTCCTGCAAAATATTTGTTCCCTTAGTATTGATTATAACCATAACGACAAAATGTACAACTGTTGAAAAGCTAACCATTTCCTTTGATTCCGGCTGAAATGGTTAACATTTGAACCGGGGCAGGAGGCAGAAGTAAACCATTTCCTTTGATCTCAGCCGAAATGGTTTACATTAGTGTCAGGGCGCGAGGCGGAAGTAAACCATTTCCTTTGATTCCTGCCGAAATGGTTAACACTTGAGTCAGGGCGGGAGGCGGAAGTAAACCATTTCCTTTGATCCCGGCTGAAATGGTTAACATTTGCGCCGGAGCGGGAATCCGGAGCGGGAATTTGGTATACTAATAAAGAGAGGGAGGATACGCCATGTGTGAAAACGGATTCCCGAAACAAAAGGTTTCCCTGTGGACCAGGCAGCATGTGGACAGCCTAGAGCAGATCGAAAAGCAGGGCTTTTACCGGGTAAAAAAAGAGTATATAGAGGAGCAGTTCGGGGATATTGCAGAGTATTATCTATTTCTGTATGCCTGGTTTACCCGGGAGGCAGCTAAAATGGTACCAAAGCCCTCCGGGGTAGAATTTCCCATCTGGTGCTCCATAAGCGAATCCTATATGCTCAGACCAATTGAAGATACGGTGGTCTACGTATTGGAGGTTCCGCAGGATGAAGTGCTCTATTTTGACAGCATCAAATGGGATTGGGTCCTAAACCACCTGTATATCCCGAGAGATGAAGAGGATTTGGTTCGGTATCGGAAGGAGCTGCAACATAAGGGACTCAGCGATTCCCATTCCTTTATTGAAGGGAAGTACGCAAGATTTTATCCTGCCGAGCGGCGAGAGGTTATGGACAGTTGGATGCGAATTTTTGAAATTGACCAATGGCATCCTTTCAGAGTCCAGGCAAATATTTGGGAGATTCGGAAAGAACAGATTCGGGAGATCATTTCCTATCGGTAATACATGTCTGTCCCGGGTAGGCACAAATTAAGATTTTCTTCTTGAACATACGTTTGGAGGAAGATATAATAGAAGAACGGACGTTCTGATCTGGCGAGGAGGGAGCATGGAGCTTTACGAAAAACTGCGAATATTGGCTGATGGAGCCAAGTACGATGCCTCCTGCGCCACCAGCGGGGTGGAGCGGAAAAACGTGGGACGGATGGGCAACGCCTCCTGCATGGGAATCTGCCATTCCTGGTCTGCGGATGGCCGCTGTATCTCGTTGATGAAGGTTTTGCTCACCAACCGCTGTGTATACGACTGTGAATACTGTATCAATCGCAGGACTTCCGACGTAGCCAGGGCTTCCTTCGAGCCGGAGGAACTGGCAGGCCTGGCTATGGAGTTTTATCGGAGAAACTATATCGAAGGGTTGTTCTTAAGCTCGGCGGTGGAGGGTTCGCCGGATCAGACGGCGGAGAAAATGTTTCGGACTCTTTCGTTGCTACGGGAAGATTACGGATTTGCCGGATACATTCATGCAAAAATTATCCCGGGAGTCTCAAAGGAGCTGGTCCACCAAATCGGTATGGTGGCCGACCGCATCAGCGTCAACATCGAATTTCCCACAGAAGAAGGGCTGAAGAATCTGGCGCCCCAGAAGAAGCCGGCAGCCATCTTCCAGCCCATGAAACAGATCACGGAGACCATTGCGGACAGGAAACAGCTGGGACCCGGCTTTCAGGGCGGCGGGAGCCGCCGGGCGGATCCGGACGGAGACCTACAATATCTGCAGCCCTTCTCGGCGGAGCCTCTTGCCTTGCAGCCCCGGAAAAAATATAAGGAAAGATTTGCACCTGCCGGACAGAGCAGCCAGATGATCATAGGCGCGGCAGGGGAGTCGGACCGCCAGATCATAAAGACCTCGGAAAGCCTGTATCAGGGATTTAAAATGAAGCGGGTTTATTACTCCGCTTACATTCCCCTCATCGATTCTCCAAAACTGCCTTCTCTGATGACTGCGCCTCCCCTAGTCAGGGAGCACAGGATCTATCAAACGGATTGGCTCATGCGGTTTTACGGCTTTCAGGCAGACGAAATCCTGGATGAAACCAACCCGTTTCTCGACCTAGAGATGGATCCCAAGGCTGCCTGGGCGTTGCGGCATCTGAACCTGTTCCCTGTAGAGATCAACAAAGCTTCCAAGGAAGAGCTTCTCAGAATACCCGGAGTAGGCACCGTTTCCGTGGGAAGGATTTTGCGGCAGCGGCGAATGGCAGCGATCCGGTTTGACGACCTGAAAAAAATTGGAGTAGTCCTGAAGAGGGCCAAGTATTTCATCACCTGCGGCGGCCGGTACTATGGGGATTGTGAGCTGGAGCCCGTCGGTCTGAGGGCTCGTATGATAAGGGGAGACGGGGAGAAGAATCATCTATTGCCAATAAACGATGAACTTCAAATTTCAATGTTCTATTGAACCAGTCAGGGTGACAGACCCCCTGACCGGAAACCCGGACAAAGGGTCTGTCCCCGTGGCTGGCGGAGGAGCGAATATGGACTACCTGTATGACGGTAGCTTTGAAGGGTTTCTCAGCTGTGTCTACCTTCACTATTATGAAGAAAACGCATCCGGGATCTACCCCAAGGACTACTATCAGAGCAAGCTCCTGCAGCCTTCCAGAGTGGTGGAGACCGACGGAGCCCGGGCCCAAAGGGTCTACGATGCCATCGAGAATAAAATATCCGACCAGGCCTTAAAAAGGGTGTATTATGTCTTTCTCTCAAACAGTGGGGAAAAGGAAAACATTGCCCTGGAATACTTGCGGCTGGGTTTTCGCCTGGGCAGTAGAGTCGATGCCCTCCACAGTCATCCTGTCGTGTTCTCCGCGCAGCAACTTGCTCATAAGGTTTCTCTGGAAGCCCACCGGCTCACCGGCCTGGTGCGTTTCAGCGCCCTCGGCTTCCATGGGGAGGGAGGCGGCAGAGAGCTGCTTTACGCCAGAATCGAGCCGGACCACGATGTGACGGAACTGCTGGGAGAGCATTTTGCCGATCGCTTTAAGGGGGATCCCTTTATCATCCATGATGGGAGAAGAGGCAAAGCCCTGTACAGCGCGGAGGGACACTGGCACTTGGCCCCGCTGAACGAAAAAGCCCTCCCCGACCAGTCAGACCAGGAAAAAGCCTATCGCCGGATGTGGAAGATGTATTTTGACACCATTGCCATCGAAGAGAGGATCAACCCCGCATGTCAAAAGCGGATGATGCCCGTCCGTTATTGGAAAAACCTGACGGAAATGCAGATACTAGACTCTTGTGCGCCCGGTGGAGATAGAATAAGATAGCATTGAGGTGAAATCAATGCATGAAGATTTAAAAAACATGATCCAGAGCAGCCGGTCCATAGTCTTCTTCGGGGGTGCCGGGGTGTCCACGGAGAGCGGCGTTCCGGATTTTCGATCGGAAAACGGATTGTACCGTGCCAGACAGACCTATGGCAGGTCGCCGGAGGAGATGCTCTCCTATTCCTTCTTTCGCAGCCACATGGAAACCTTCTTCGATTATTACAAGAATAATCTCATCTACCGGGAAGCAAA
>CAYOYO010000087.1:0-7659 GCA_964408195.1 uncultured Oscillospiraceae bacterium
GCTCTGAAGAGGTGTTATCCATACGTTGATGTTGTGCAATCGGCGGAAGTTGTGGCGCTTGCAGAAAAGGGCAAAACGGTGATTGCCCAGCTTGACGATACGGCGCAGATGATAGGAAGAGAAATCCCCGCCGTGCCAAATAATCTAGGTAAGATCAAGCGCGCAATGGCGAAGCATGGAGCAATCCTCGTAAAAAGTCTCGGCGGCGTCATAATGGCCGATACCGCAGATGATGCCGAAGCCTTAAAGCTACTGTTTGAAAAGACGGCAATTGCAAAGCTTCATACCGATGCGCTCGGTAGCAAGATCAAACTAGGGGCTGTTGATTGTTTGATTATGCGCTTGATCTATACGAAGAAATATTCTAAACAAAAAGATGAGTATTGAACGCTCCGCTTGCCGATACGGATGAAGTGATCGACGATACGCTTAACAAGTTTGAAGAAGTGTTCAAGCATGTTAAGAAAACCGATAAAGGGCAAGTGTGAGAAATGTTCGTTAAAAAGATTGACATGGATAGAAGGCTTGATATAATTAGATAGACTAACTAAATACAACTGAAGAGGATTATATCGTATGAGAAAATTGGAGATAGGTAATTTTACCGCCACACTCCCCATCATTCAAGGGGGCATGGGCATTGGCATATCCATGTCGGGACTGGCTTCGGCTGTGGCGGATCAGGGCGGAATCGGTGTGATTGCCACTGCAGGATTAGGTTTATTTGAGTCGGATGCATACACTAATTATGTGGAGGCTAATATCAGGGCACTGAAAAAGGAAATAAGAAAGGCAAGGGAAAAGACCCAGGGCATATTAGGTGTAAATATCATGGTGGCGCTGTCCAATTTTGAGGATTTTGTGAAAACTGCCGTTGATGAGAAAATCGACATCATATTCTCGGGTGCCGGATTGCCTCTGAAATTGCCTGAGTTTTTATCGGGCTCAACCCACACGAAATTAGTCCCTATTGTCTCATCGGCCAGAGCAGTGGAAATCATTATCAAAAAATGGCTGAGCAAATATGATTACCTGCCTGATGCCATCGTTGTGGAAGGGCCCAAAGCAGGTGGACATTTAGGATTTAAACCCGAGCAACTGGACGATGACAGATTTTCGCTGGAACAAATTTTAGGGGAGGTCCTTGAGATCGTAAAGCCCTATGCAGAAAAGCTCGGCAGAAAAATGCCCGTTATTGCAGCCGGTGGCATTTATACGGGCGGGGACATTAAAAAGATGATGCGGATGGGTGCTGCAGGAGTTCAAATGGGTACACGCTTTGTTACAACGGTAGAATGCGATGCATCCGACGCGTTTAAGCAGACATATATTAACGCCTCGGAAGAAGACATTGTAATTATTAAAAGTCCCGTTGGCATGCCCGGAAGAGCCATAAATAACAATTATATTCAAGAGGTTGAAGCGGGGAATAAAAAGCCTTTTAAGTGCCCATACCATTGTATTGTGACATGTGATCACGAAACCAGCCCCTATTGTATCTCATTGTCACTCAAAAATGCCCAGAAAGGCGATTTGAACAATGGTTTTGCCTTTGGGGGGACCAATGCCTACCGATCGGATAATATCATCAGTGTAGAAGAACTGGTCGAACAGCTTCAAGTAGAGTATATGGAAGCGCAATAAGACTGCATCGGTATTGAAAAGTGATTATAATGCATCTAAAAATATTGACAGTATTAAAATGATTGATATAATTAGATAGGCTAACTAAATAATAAAGAGCAGTTGAGAAGCAAGATGGCACGCGATCTGAGGCTTAAGGAAAGCAAACACAAGAATAAGCGAAGGAAGGAAGAGAGGGGCAAACATGGATACATTTGAAAGTGGACTAAATGAACTGTTGATCCGGACCTTTCGGGACATTCTGAAAGTCGAGGAGCTGATTCTTCAAAGGAGTGCCCCCAGGCTTTCCATCGGCGAGGTTCACATGATCGAAGCGGTGCGGAAAGCGGGAAAAGAGGGCCTTTCGGTAAGCGAGATCGCTGCCGAGATGGATATCGCGGTGCCATCGGCCACAGTGGCACTGAACAAGATGGTCAGGAAAGGTTACATCACAAAAGAAAAGAGCAGCGAAGATGGTCGGGCAGTGAACATTCGTCTCACCCGGGAGGGGGAAAAGATTTATCGGCTTCATCGCTACATTCACCTGAAACTGGTAAGGGCTGCCGCTCAGGAGCTTTCGGAGGAAGAGAAGGACACCCTTCTCATCGGAGTCCGGCATCTGGACGAGTTTTTTAAGCAGAAAATGGCTAAATATGGAGGAATCAATGAGTTTTCAAATTATAGGAACCGGTAGAGCACATCCGGAGTTTGTGCTGAATAACCACATGCTATCAGAAATTGTTGATACGGACGATGAATGGATCGTCACCAGAACCGGAATCAAGACCAGATATGTGAGTACTCATGAAACAATCACCGAGTTGTCCGCAAAAGCAGCAAAAAATGCACTGGCGAAAGCGAGTCTCTCGGGAAAGGATCTGGATCTGATCCTTTGCTCTACCATGAAAGGCGACTATGCCTGTCCTTCTCTGGCATGCCTGGTACAAAAGGAAATCGGAGCCCACTGCCCTGCTGTGGATATCAACGCTGCATGCTCAGGATTTCTCTATGCTTTGGATCAGGCAGATGCATATATCGCTTCAGGCAAAGCGGAGACCGTGCTCGTCATTGGGGCAGAAATGATGACCCGCCATCTTGACTGGACGGACAGAGCCACCTGTGTGCTCTTCGGTGACGGTGCCGGCGCTGTTGTGCTGAGAAAAGGCGATGGTCTGAAATCCATTAAAATCACTGCAAAAGGAGATAATGAACTGTTGGTCATCGGGAACGCCTTTTGCCCAAGCCCCTATGGAAAGCAGCCGGATCTGGATCCCCAATTCCGCATGAAGGGAGGGGAGGTGTTCAAGTTCGCAGTGACATCTGTGCTCAGAGATGTGAAAGATGTGATGAAAGCAGCCGGTGTGAAGGTGGCGGACGTGAAAATGCTGGTTCCCCATCAAGCCAATCTGAGAGTCTTCCAGGCAGCAAAGGAGAAACTGGGCTTTTCCGACGAACAACTGGCTCTGGGCATCGATCACTATGGAAACACGTCATCTGCAAGTATTCCGCTGTTACTGGATGAACTGGTGGAGGATGGAAAGCTCATGGTGGGGGATATTATTGTTTTGACAGCTTTCGGAGGTGGTCTCACTACTGGGGCTTGTGTCATAAAGTTATAAGTTGTTGGTTAAATCTAAATATTATGGAGGTAAGAATGATGACATTTGAGAGAATTGCAAAGCTGATTGCGGAAAACAAGGATATGGACATCACAGGCATTACTATGGAAACATCCTTTGAGGATATGGAACTGGATTCCCTTGACGTAATCGAGGTTGTTATGTCTATCGAGGAAGAGTTTGGGATCACTTTAGAAATCGAAGACAGCGTTAAGACCGTGGGAGACCTGGTAAAACTGGTGGATAGCCTGACAGAATAGTCAGAGATTATGGAAACGGAGCAGTCAGCAGTATGAAAACCAAAATTACGGAATTGCTGGGGATCCGATACCCGATTCTCCAGGGAGGCATGGCCTGGGTGGCCAACGCCTCTCTGGCAGGAGCTGTATCAAACGGGGGAGGCCTGGGCATTATCGGTGCCGCTAACGCGCCCGCGGAGATTGTGCGGGAAGAGATCCGAAAGACGAAAGAAATTACCGATAAACCATTCGGCGTCAATATCATGCTTATGAGCCCTTTTGCGGATGACATTGCAAAGCTGGTCATTGACGAGAAAATAAAAGTAGTAACCACCGGTGCCGGCCTGCCTACAAAATACATGAAGGATTGGATCGCAGCCGGAATCATAGTGATTCCCGTGGTGCCGTCCTGCGGTATGGCAAAAATGGTCCAAAGACAGGGCGCCTCGGCTGTGATTGCCGAGGGGGGAGAATCCGGGGGTCACATCGGAGAATTGAACACTATGTCCCTGGTCCCTCAGGTATGCGACGCCGTGGAGATCCCCGTCATCGCTGCCGGCGGCATTGCAGACGGCAGAGGAATTGCCGCAGCATTCATGCTTGGTGCCTCCGGTGTTCAGCTGGGGACGCGTTTTCTTGTAGCGGAAGAATGTACGATTCACAGGAATTATAAAGACAAGATTCTTATGTCAAAAGATATCGATACCATGACAACCGGAAAGAGGCTGGGACATCCGGTTCGGGCTTTAAAATCCCCCTTCACCAGAGCTTTTCTGAAGAATGAAAACGACAGTACCAAAACTTTGGAAGAGTTGGAGGCTTTCGGTGCGGGAGCCTTGCGAAAGGCTGTTCTCGCGGGCGATGAGAAAGAAGGATGCTTTATGGCCGGTCAATGCTGCGGCCTTGTCAAAAAGGAACAGGCAGCGGCAGAGATTCTTCAGGAATTGGCTGAGCAGACGGTAGAAGCATTGAACGGTGGTTTAAGATGGGTAGAATAGCGTTAGTATTTTCCGGACAGGGGGCCCAGTACAGCGGTATGGGAAAAGAGCTGGAACAATGCTCGGACGCCGCAAGCAAAGTCTTTCAAATGGCGGATGCCATTCGTCCCGGCACGTCATTGCAATGCTTCCAGGGAAGCAAAGAGGAACTTCAGCAAACAGAGAACACACAGCCGTGTATTTTTTGTGTGGGTTATGCCGCTGCAGCAGCGCTTTCAGAAAAAGGCCTAAGGGCCCACTGCGCAGCCGGGTTTTCTATGGGGGAAGTTCCTGCTCTTGCCTATGGAGGCTATCTGTCAGTAGAAGAAGCATTCCGTTATATGATCCAAAGAGCTCTGACAATGCAGGAAATCAACCGGAGAAATCCGGGCACCATGTTTGCTGTTCTGGGGCTTAGTCCTACACAGGTCATTGAACTATGCAAGTCGGGGGAAGGTTGGTATCCGGTAAATTTCAACGGTGCAACCCAAGTTGCTGTGGCATGTACGGAGGATACTTCAAGCGAATTTCCCAAAGCAGTGGTTTCTGCAGGAGGCAAGGCAATAAAACTGGCGGTGAGCGCCGGCTTTCACTCTCCCATGATGCGGGATGCCAGAGAGCATCTGGAGAAAGCCTTTGCCGGTCTGCCTTTTGAAAAAGGGAAGATTCCTGTCTACTCCAATGTAACGGGCGAGCCCTATGAAGGAAAGGACCAGATGTTTCAACAGATTGATTCTCCGGTGCTTTGGCATCCCCTTATTGAGAACATGAGCAGAGACGGAGTGGATACTTTTATAGAAGTAGGTCCGGGAAAAACTCTCACCAATATGATTGCCAAAATCCTTCCAAAGGCCCGGATTCTGAATGTGGAGGACAGAGAAAGTCTCTTGAACACAGTGGAGGTAATGAGAAATGCTGAGCAATAAAAATGCCATTGTTACCGGAGGAAGCAGGGGAATCGGTCGGGCCATAGCCGTGGAATTCGCAAAGAGAGGGGCTAACGTTGCATTGCTGTACGGGGGCAATGAACGAGCCGCTTTGGACACCATAACCCTTTTGAGGGATCTGGGTGTTGATGCGGAAGCCTATCAATGTGATGTAAGCTCTTTTGCAGAAACAAAAAAAACTGTGGATGAAATCATCGGGAAGTTTTCTCACGTGGATATATTGGTGAACAATGCGGGAATTACCAAAGACAGTCTGTTGCTGTCCATGGATGAAGAAAGTTTCAGCGCGGTTCTGGACACCAATTTGAAGGGGAGCTTCCATATGATCCGCCACTTGTATTCCCATATGATGCGCCAAAGGCGGGGCAGGATTATCAATATCGCATCCGTATCCGGACTCATGGGAAATCCGGGCCAAGCAAATTATTCCAGCGCGAAAGCGGGAATCATCGGTCTTACGAAAACCGTTGCAAAAGAGCTGGCAGGTAGAAATGTGACCTGCAATGCCATTGCACCGGGTTTTATACAGACAGATATGACCGGGGGGCTTTCCGATAAAGTGAAAGACTCTGCCATCTCGGCCATTCCTCTGAAGCGCATGGGCCAACCGGAAGAAGTAGCAAAGCTGGCTGCCTTTCTGGCATCCGATGACAGCGCATATATCACCGGTGAAGTTATAAAAATTGACGGGGGGTTGTACATTTGAGACGTGTAGCAATTACAGGAATGGGAGTCATTTCTCCTATCGGAAACAGTTTTTTTGAGTTTCAGAAGAATTTGCTTTCGGGAGTTTGTGGTATAGATTATATTACCCGGTTTGACACGGCAGATTATAAAGTGAAAATTGCGGCAGAGGTAAAGGGATTCGACGTAACCGACTTTATGGACAAAAGCGAAGCTCGCCGTATGGACCTCTTTACTCAATATGCTATGGCGGCAGCTACAGAGGCAGTTGAGCAGAGTAAAATCACGGATGCTGTGGAACCGGAAAGGCTGGGGGTTTATGTGGGCTCCGGAATAGGGGGAATGGAAACCTTTATTTCTACTACAGAAAAACATCTTGCCGGAGGACCCAGAAAAGTATCTCCGCTGTTCATTCCCATGATGATTTCCAATATGGCAGCAGGAAACATAGCCATTAAATATCAGGCTATGGGGCCCTGTCTCCCGGTAGTAACAGCCTGTGCTACTTCCTCCCATGCTTTGGGAGAGGCCTATCGGGCCATTCGATTCGGCTATGCGGATGCCATCATCGCCGGCGGTTCCGAAGCGGCGATCAATGGTCTTGCGGTAGCAGGCTTTACCAACAGTACGGCGCTTTCTACAAGAAATATACCCCAGGATAGCTCCATACCCTTCGATGCGCGGAGAGACGGCTTTGTTATCGGAGAAGGCGCGGCTATTGTTGTTCTTGAGGAATACGAGCATGCCAGAAACCGGGGTGCCAAGATCCTGGCAGAAATGGTGGGCTATGCCAATACCTGCGATGCCTATCATATCACGGCTCCCCACCCGGAAGCTCTGGGAGCGGCCAACGCTATAGAGCTTGCTCTGAAAGAGGCCGGTTACAGCAAAGAAATGAAGCTGTATTATAACGCCCACGGCACTTCCACTCCATTAAACGACAAAGCGGAAACAGCTGCCCTGAAAAAGGCCTTAGGGGAAGAGGCGGCCAGGCAGGTTCACATCAGCAGCAGCAAATCCATGACAGGCCATATGTTGGGGGCGGCGGGAGCCATTGAAGTCATTGCCTGTGCGGTTGCTCTCAATACAGACACGATCCCACCAACCATAGGATACAAAGAACCCGACCCGGATTGCGATCTCGACTATACCCCCAATAAGGCGGCAGAAGCTCGGGTAGATCTGGCCATCTCAACATCTCTCGGCTTTGGCGGGCACAATGCGGCTCTGGTGCTACGGAAGGGAAACGAATCATGAACAGCAAGGACTTGGAAAACATCCTGCCTCATCGAAAACCCATGCTGCTCCTGGATGATGCGGGCATTGATGAATCAGGGAGAGCGGTTGGTGTTTACAATGTGAGAGGGGATGAGTTTTTTTTACAGGGTCATTTCCCGGGTAATCCGGTAGTTCCCGGTGTCATTCTATGTGAAATCATGGCGCAGACCTGCGGGGTTTTGCTGTCCTCGGAAACCCGTGAAAAGACACCTTATTATACAAGCATAGACAAGGTTCGTTTCCGCAACCCCGTTAAGCCGGGAGACCGTGTGGAGTTTCACTGCGAAATAAT
>CAYOYO010000088.1:0-7588 GCA_964408195.1 uncultured Oscillospiraceae bacterium
GGGACAGACCCTTTGTCAGGTTTTCCTGACAAAGGGTCTGTCCCCGTGGCTGGGCTGTCCCCCTGGCTGGGCTGTCCCCCTGCAGATTATAACTGCGGAAGGTCCTCGTTCAGATAATACAAGGCCGACAGGATATAGATCTGGGCGGTCTCCAACAGCTGCGGGATTTCCACATATTCGTCCGCATGGTGGGGAATCATCTGGTTTCCCGCTCCCGTCACCAACACCGGAATCCCTTTCAGGCAGTTCAGAAAGGTGCCATCCGTAGCCCCGGGCACCCCGCTGTACCTCTCCTCTTTTCCAGTAACCTGTCGATAGGCAGCGGCAGCACATCTCACCAGAATGTCATCCTTTGCGATCTGTGTCCATGGGCGTTCCTCTATAATCTCAATGACAGCGGAAAAATCCTTGTCCTCCGTCGCCAGCTTGTCCAGGATGGAAGACAGTTTTTCTTTCAGCCCCTTGTGGTCCTGCCCCGGCACCGTTCGGATATCCAGAGTCATGTAGACTTCACCGGGAACAACATTGATTTGCGGTTCCCCTTTGCTGGGCGACAGGATCACCGTAGGGGTAATACTGGGCCAGCCCAGGTATTCGTGCTCGCCCACTCTCTTCTTTTCTTCCTGCTCCAGCTTTTCAAGCTCGAGAATAATCCGGGCCAGTCGTAAATTGGGATTGATGCCGGAAAGCGGCATGGCGCCGTGAGACTGCTTTCCGTAAATACGTGCCACAGCCCTCATAGCCCCCTTCTGAAAAAGACAGAGCATATTCTCCTCCGGCTCGCAGATGATGGCCCGGTCCACATGATCTGCCCAACCCTTTTTGATGAAATCCTTTATTCCCAGCATCATATCCTCTTCATCACAGGGGATACAAAGGAGGATATCCCCATTAAAAGGCATTCCTGCGTCCTTTATGGCTTTGACAGCAAAAATGGCTGCCGCCAGGTTTCCCTTGGTATCGCAGGCTCCTCTCCCATAGATCCTTTCCCCCAAGATTTCTCCTCCGAAAGGATCGTGGGTCCATGCATCAATATCCCCTGCAGTAACTACATCTGTATGTCCTTCAAAGAGAAGGGTTTTCCCGGGGGCTGTTCCCCTGAGAAATGCGATTACGTTTGGTCTTCCTGGGGCTACCTCTTCTATATACACCTCAAACCCTTCCGCTTTTAAAAAATCAAATACAAAGGCCGCTGCCTCCGCCTCGTCAGCTCCTTCTTTACTCGTATCAAAAACGCTTTTGATCCGGACCAAATCCCTTGTAAACTGCACCAATCCATCACGGTCCAGTGTTGTGATTACACTTTCATATTCCATGGTTTTCTCCTCCTTTGCTTATCATATCGTCCGCCAGAAGCAGCGTCAAGGATATCACCACTACGCTGACATAAACTGGCACGATCAAACAAAAAGTCGACAAATAACTAGTTGACAGGCCACAAAAAAGCGAGTAGAATCGTATCAATATTCATATGAAAACGCTATGACGAGGAAAAGTAGCCTGTTTTCAAGGCCCAGAGAGCTGCCGGTTGGTGGAAGGCAGAGCTTGACAACATGTGAAAGTCACCTCCGAGCAATCGGCTGAAAAATATCCTTGAGTAAGCCTGATCGGTTGACGGCCGTTATCCCGTCCGGCATTGACATCCGATTCTAATACGAGATATGCTTCAATGCCGGTAAGCGGTCTCTTGCGGGAAGTTCCCGGAAGAGGCAATAAGAGTGGTACCGCAAAGATCTCCGGCCTTTGTCTCTTAATTGAGATGAGGACTTTTTTTTTTAACAGACATGGGAAGCATCCAAAGGTCTGGACGGAATATAAGGGGGTAAGAAAATGCAAAAAAACGGTTCGGAAATCATAATGGAAGTCCTGCTTGAACAGGGTGTGGATACGGTTTTCGGGTATCCCGGCGGAGCCGTACTGAATATTTACGACGAACTCTACAATTACAGCGGGCGACTTCGCCATATACTGACAGCCCACGAACAGGGGGCCTCCCATGCAGCCGACGGTTATGCCAGAGCCACCGGGAAGCCCGGTGTGGTGATTGCCACCTCAGGCCCCGGTGCCACGAATCTGGTCACCGGCCTTGCCACTGCCTTTATGGATTCCATCCCCGTTGTCGCCATAACCGGTAACGTGAGCACAGACCTCCTTGGAAAGGACAGCTTTCAGGAGGTATTTATCACAGGCATTACCATGCCAATCACCAAGCACAACTTCGTTGTCCGAGATGTAACCAAACTTGCCGACACCCTCCGTCTTGCCTTTAAAATAGCGGTGGATGACCGCCCAGGGCCCGTTCTCGTTGACATCCCCAAGGATGTCTCCGCCGCCCTTTGCGATTTTGTACCCCAAATCCCTGCGACAAAGGCCAAAACGACTTCTGTGGATGAAGAACAACTGGCAGCTATTGCAGAACTGCTGAACCACAGCAAGCGTCCCGTCATGCTTTACGGAGGAGGTGTTGTGGCTTCCAACGCGGCACCCCTTGTCATGCAACTGATTAAAAAAGCCCGGATCCCCAGCTGCCACACCTTAATGGGGACCGGTGTGCTCCCTTGCGGTGATCCTTACAATCTGGGAATTATCGGCATGCACGGCAGCGTCTCTGCGTCCAAAGCCGTTCAAAAGGCAGATGTTCTCCTGGTCGTAGGCGCTCGCTTTTCCGACAGAGTGGCTACCAACGCAGACAATTTCGCTATAGGGTCAAAAATTATACATATTGATATTGACCCAGCAGAGATCAATAAAAATGTAGCCATAGACTACAGCCTTATTGGCGATGTACATGCTGTTATTGAAAAGCTGCTTCCTTTGATAAAGGAAAAGCAGGACGAAAGTTGGATCGAGGAAATCCATACTCTTCGCTCCGCAAGGGACTACAAGCCCGAAGAGGGTTGCGAGAGGCTGAAACCACATCTCATCATCCGAGATATCTATGATATATTCGGAAAAGACATGGTAATGACCACAGACGTGGGGCAGCATCAGATGTGGGCAGCTCAATACTCAAGGGCGGAAGACCCCAGAAACTTCCTCACTTCGGGAGGGTTGGGAACCATGGGTTACGGTTACGGGGCTGCTATCGGGGCTGCTTGCGGACGGCCGGGCACAAGAGTGGTCCATGTCACCGGGGACGGCAGTTTTCACATGAATCTCAACGAACTTTGCACCTCCGTAAGCAATCAGTTCCCCATTACAACGGTGCTTTTCAACAACAACGCTCTGGGTATGGTTTACCAATGGCAAAAATCCTTTTATGGGGGACGCTTTTCCTACACACGGCCCAATCGGAAAACGGATTTTGTGCTTCTGGCGGAAGCTTTCGGCGCGAAAGGCATCCGTTGCCGGACCAGGAACGAGCTCCGTCAGGCTCTCAAAGACGCCGCCGCTCTTAACGGCCCTGCTGTAATCGAATGCATCTTAAGTACTGAGGAACGGGTTCTCCCAATGATTCCTGCAGGACTTACCGTTGACGATATCATCCTGGAGTAAGGAGGAGAACCATGAAAAAGTATATCCTATCCATTATTGTTGAAAACAATCCCGGGGTGCTGGCCAGAGTCTCCAGCCTTTTCGGCCGCCGGGGCTACAACATCGATTCTCTTACCGTTTCCGAGACCACCAATCCGGGTACGTCCAACATAACCTTGACGGTGACCGGGGATGAGAGCATTCTGGAACAAATCATAAAACAGCTCAATAAGCTCATTGAAGTGATTTCCGTGAAACACCTGGCGGATAACAGTGCCCTGAGCCGGGAGCTGCTGCTGATCAAAATACGGATCGATACAGCAACCCGGGCTGAGCTCCGTGAAATCTCCCAAATTTATGAGGCGTCAATCGTAGATCTTGCTCCCGCGTCCATGATGATTGAACTCACGGGAACCACTCAGAAAATCGATGCCTTCCTGCTAAATCTCCGGAGTTATCCCATCCTGGAAATGTGCCGTACCGGCGTCACCGCCTTAGAGCGGGATAGCGCTGTTAAATAATAATCTGATGAAAAGAATCATGGAGGTAAGAAAGAATGGTAACAATGTATTATGACAAAGACTGCAACATGGAGCTTTTAAACGGTAAAACCGTAGCCGTCATCGGTTATGGCAGCCAGGGTCATGCCCACGCGCTGAATCTTTTGGAAAGTGGCGTCAACGTAGTAGTCGGTTTAAGAAAAGGTTCCGACAGCTGGGCAAAAGCCGAAGAAGCCGGTTTAAAGGTTCTTGAAGTGGAAGAAGCAGCGAAAGCCGGCGATCTGATCATGATCCTGGTTCCCGACGAAAAAGCTGCAGATCTGTACAAGAATCAGATTGCTCCAAACCTGAAACCCGGAAACATCCTCATGTTTGCCCACGGCTTCAACATCCATTACAACCAGATCCTTCCTCCCGGGGAATGCGACGTTATCATGGTAGCTCCCAAAGGTCCGGGTCACACCGTTCGCAGCCAGTACCAGGAAGGCAAAGGTGTGCCCTCTCTCATCGCCGTATATCAGGATGCTTCCGGCAAAGCAAAGGAATATGCTCTTGCCTACGCCAGCGGCATCGGAGCCGGCAGGGCCGGTATTCTTGAAACCACCTTCAAGGATGAAACGGAAACAGACCTCTTCGGCGAGCAGGCAGTGCTTTGCGGCGGCGTAACGGAGCTGATGAAGGCGGGTTTTGATACATTAGTGGAAGCAGGCTATGATCCAGAAATGGCTTATTTTGAGTGCGTACACGAGATGAAGCTCATCATTGACATGGTCAACAACGGTGGATTATCACTCATGCGCTACTCCATTTCCGATACCGCCGAATTCGGCGACTACGAGACCGGCCGCAGAATCATCACGGAAGATACCAGAAAGGAAATGAAGAAAGTTCTGAGAGAGATTCAGGATGGCACCTTTGCATCCAAGTGGATTGCAGAAAACAATGCAGGCAGAAGAGCCCATTTCCTCGCATGCCGCCGCATGGAAGCGGCACATCCCGTGGAAATTGTGGGAGCTAAGCTGCGTAAGATGATGAGCTGGCTGAAGAAATAGGAGCAAAACATGGATTTAAGAAGTCAACAAGTAACGCAGGGTGTAGAGCGGGCGCCCCATCGTTCCCTCTTCTACGCCATGGGATATACAAAAGAAGAGTTGGACAGACCTCTTATCGGTGTGGTTTCGGCTCACAGCGAAATCGTTCCCGGTCACAGCCATCTGGACAAAGTTGCGGATGCGGTAAAGGCCGGAATCCGCATGGCTGGAGGAACTCCCATACTCATCCCTTCCATCGGTGTCTGCGATGGCATCGCCATGGGACATGTGGGAATGAAATACTCACTACCCAGCAGGGAGCTCATCGCAGACAGCGTTGAAACCATGGCTCTTGCTCATTGTCTGGACGGTCTGGTCCTGGTGCCCAACTGCGACAAGATCATCCCCGGCATGGTCATGGCCGCAGCCCGGCTCAACCTGCCGGCTCTAGTCTGCAGTGGCGGACCCATGCTTGCCGGATCCCACGGAGAAGATGAAATCAGCCTTTCCACCATGTTTGAAGCCGTGGGAGCCCGTAAAGCCGGGCTCATCGATGACGATGAACTGTCCTATATGGAAAACCAGGCCTGCCCCGGCTGCGGTTCCTGCTCCGGCATGTTCACGGCCAACTCCATGAACTGCCTCTGTGAAGCTATCGGCATTGCCCTTCCCGGGAACGGAACCATCCCCGCGGTGCATGCGGGCCGATTGCAGCTTGCAAAGCGGGCGGGCATGAAGATCATGGATCTTGTGAGCAGAGGCATCAAGGCCCGTGACATCCTCACCGAAGAGGCTGTCCGGAACGCACTGGCAGTGGATATGGCCTTAGGCTGCAGCACCAACAGCGTTCTGCATCTGCTGGCCATAGCAATGGAAGCAGATATCGATCTGGATCTCGAATTGATTAACAGGATTAGTTCCAAGACCCCCAACCTCTGTCATCTGGCTCCTGCCGGTAATACCCACATTCAGGATCTGGATGCTGCGGGAGGCGTTCAGGCCGTCATGGCACAGTTAGCCGAGGGTGGTTACATCGACACCTCTCTCATTACAGCCACGGGGGAAACTGTAGCAGAAAACATAAAAGGAAGATTTAATAAAAATATCCGGGTGATTCGCCCCTTGTCGGATCCTTATAGCCCCACCGGCGGCATTGCCATCCTTTGGGGAAACATCGCAAAGGACGGTTGCGTGGTGAAGCGTTCTGCGGTAGATCCGGAAATGCTGGTCCACAGCGGCCCTGCACGGGTCTTTGACAGTGAGGACCAGGCAATCGCAACAATTTTCGACGGCGGAATCCTTCCGGGCGATGTGGTGGTGATCCGCTACGAAGGGCCAAAAGGCGGTCCCGGCATGCGGGAAATGCTCGGCCCCACCGCCGCTCTGGCCGGTATGAAGCTGGATAAGAGCGTTGCTCTCATCACCGACGGACGTTTCAGCGGCGCTTCCCGAGGAGCTTCCATCGGCCACGTTTCCCCGGAAGCAGCTTCCGGAGGTGAAATCGGACTCATTCAGGAAGGGGATATCATCGATATCGACATCCCGGCGAACCGCATCAACTTGAGGATTTCCGATGAGGAGCTGGATTGTCGAAGGGAAGGCTGGGAGCCGAAAAAGGGAGAACCCCTCACAGGCTGGCTGGCCCGTTATGCCAGGATGGTGTCCTCGGCAAATACCGGAGCCGTGCTCCGCTTGTGACAGGGGGACGTGTGACAGGGGGACGGGGTTACTGTCACCTCCATTCAAAACTCCTCCCTGCAAAAGTAGGGAGGAGTAGCCATATTCTTCAATCCTTTCCTACTTTAAGGACGTAATGTAGGGAAGATTACACCCAAACTATAAAGTCTTCCCTACCCCAGGGTTCAGAAGTAGGGAAGATTCCACTTATACTTTTGATTCTTCCCTACTTTTCAGGATAGAAGTAGAGAATATCTCGCTCTACTCTCCAATTCTTCTCTACCCGGGAGGCGAAAAGCGGGTAATATAATATCCCACTGGAATTAACAAAGGATGTTATTAGGAAGTTGTTGTTTTATACTTATTTTACTGTATTGGTTGTGTCTCTTTCACTGCCGCAGCCTTTTTAATGGCGGCTTTTGTCAATAAATAGATAATCAAATAAGCCCCTCCAATGATGATGGCTCCTCCGATGACAAAGGTGACCATATAAACAGGTGTGTTTACCGGTACCGATTCGATGTTTATCGTGCTAATAATCAGGTAGGTAAAGGCCACATTGTTGAATACAGAAGGTGCTACAGGATGGAGCACAATGAGTGCCATGATGACTTTCGTCAGAGGTGCCATGGCGCCCATCAGATGACCTAAACCCTGCGTCAATGTTATTGCCGCCATCAGGAAGAGCCAGGAAGAAGCTAACCCGACCAGGCCACCGATAAATATTTCCTTCAGCTTTGTCTTTGTATCCCCCTGCAGGACGAAGAAAAACATACAGGCAATGAACATGGTCCACCCATGATGGATACCCATGCCGATGATAAGCGCGTTGCAGACCACGATCCAACTTTTGGTTTTCCGGTATCCCCTGCTCTTTCCGGCAAGATCATCCGCCGGACACGACAC
>CAYOYO010000089.1:0-7527 GCA_964408195.1 uncultured Oscillospiraceae bacterium
GCGGGGCATTCAATGTATAATATCTACGTCATTGAAATTGTAGATATTATACCATTTCCATCCCTGTTTCAAAAGGGGTTATTGAAAGGCACAGTCTATGACAGATCCGATTCGGCATATCGATACAAACTCTTTCCGCGAAGCGGTGATCGTATTGCTTCTCCTTGGAAGCCTTTACCTGTTTATCGGGAGATTCATAGCAGGTCCTGTAGTGGACTTCACCCAGGGAAAGCTTATGGGAATCTGGTACTATGATTTGATAACCGGCTATTTGTCTCCTTTTATGGACAAAGATCATTTCCTACCCTCTCTTCTTATCGGCGAATATGGTCTTCTTACCATGGTTCCCGTCTACCTTCTGGGACTTCTGTATCCGCTGGTCTTTTCCTTTTACTTGGTACTGCATCTCTTAGGGGACTCGGGTATGCTTCGACTCATATCCCGTTCCGCTCATAAAACATTCCGGCATCTGGGGCTCTCCGGGGAAGGAATCATCCCCCTCCTCCTGGGCTTTGGCTGTGTCACTGCCGCCCTGATTTCGGTCAATACACTGGCCACTGAGAGAGAGAAACTCATTACCAGCATCCTCCTCTGCGTCGCAGTACCCTGCTCTGCCCAATTTGCCATCATCCTGGCGATCTCTTCCGTTCTTCCCCTCTCCTATCTGCTGGTTTATATTGTTACGATTCTAATTGTCTTTTTCGCCGTGGGTTTCCTGCTGAACCGTCTGATTCCCGGCAAGTCGGAGCACAAGCCCACTCAGACAGTGCCTTTGTCCTACCCGGCGGTTTTGCCGGCTTTCATCCACACCTTCCAATCCTCACGGGCCTTTCTGGTAGATTCTGCGCCCACCTTTGCTTTGGGAGGCATTGTCATGGCTACCCTGAATTACACAGGCGGTTTTCAGAAGATTCATCAGTGGTGCTCCCCCGTCACCGTGGACCTCTTAGGACTTCCTGACCGGGCAGCCGACCTGTTTCTATTGGCTATTATAAAGAAAGACCTGGGAGCCGCAGAGCTTTATGGAGCTGTGGCGGATCAAGCCTTTACCCATATCCAGATTACCGTTCTCCTCCTGGTGATGACCCTCTTTGTGCCTTGTTTTGCTTCTCTCATGGTGCTATTAAAAGACAGGGGTCTTTTCGTAGCCCTGACCACATGGATAGGGAGTTTTTTGCTCTCTTTTGCCGTAGGGGCCCTTGTTTCAAGATTATTACGCTTCTGTGTTTTCCCTTGAATGTAAGGGCAGTTCATAATAGAATAGTACTGCAGAATCGGGGTTGAACCTTCCATCCGAGTATATGTCACATATGTATCGCAAAAGCCCGATCCCAACCGGGGTCTTTGATAAGGGGATATTCATGGAGATAAAAAGAACGAACCAAATTGTTGCTATTGTCATGGCTATACTGCTACTTTCCGGGACGGCGGCAGTCTTTGTGATGTCTTCGCTGATGAGCTTCGGTGCCGGCGAAGATACCGTGCCTATCTACTACAACGGAAAGCGGCTGCAGGAAGGCGGGTATATTGTAAACCGGACTCCGTATGTACCCCTTTCTTTGGTAAAAGGTCTGGGAAATACGGACAAGCTCACTTTTAATGAAAGCGATAAGAAACTGCTCATCGACTTGTCAAAGCAGAATATACAGATGGCCGATGCCAAAACCACCGACTTTGTTAAGAACTACGGAGGTACGGTTTACATACCATTAAAAACATTTGATGGGACCCTTTGCGTTCCCATGGATGTGACAGAGCAATTTTTAAAGCTCAGTTCCTCTGTCTCAAACGGAACCATTCGGATTCATCCCTATTCCGGGACGGACAGGATTGCCGTCATCCAAGAAAGCGATACCTATCTGGTCTCCGGTCTTCATGACCGATCCGGACAGGACTCTTTCCCCCTGGGAAGAGGAGAAAGAGTATACATACTGGGAGAGACAGAAAACTACTATCGGGTAGAGACCCCCGATGGTTCTTCGGGCTACGTGATGAAGTCCCATGTGGAAATTGCACAGATTGACTTGTCCTCTGTTGATTTCTACGCACCGAAAAAGGAAAAGTATATCCGAGGTAAGGAAAAAATCAACTTGGTTTGGCAATATGCCTCCGCAACAACACCACCTCCGCCGGAGACAACGCTGGAAGGCATCGATATCCTGGCTCCCACCTGGTTCCATCAGATCGTGGGAGGCGAAGGTGCTGTGGAAAACACGGGAGATCTGAGCTATACCAAGTCCGCCCATGAGAATGGGTATCTGGTATGGGCTACCATAACAAACAATATGAGCACAAAAGGTTCTACCGCTTACACCACAACCGTTTTCAACAACAGCGCACTCTTAAACCGGTCCGTAGCCCAATACCTGTTTTATTCCTGTCTCTACGATGCGGACGGGATCAATATAGACTACGAGCAGGTTGCGGACGGGGATGCATCCGGTCTCACCGCCTTTACCACTCTTCTCCGGCAGTACACAGAAAGGCAGGGATTGAATCTCTCCATCGATACGCTGATTCCCAAGCCCTGGACCATAGAGTATGACAGAGCCGCTCTTGCAAAACAGGTAGACTTTCTGGCTGTCATGACCTATGACGAGCATTACAGCAGCAGCCCTGTGGCCGGTTCTGTAGCCTCCTTGCCCTGGGTCACCGAGGCGGTGAAAGAAACCCTGAAAGCAGTCCCCGGGGAGAAAGTACTTCTGGGAATTCCCCTCTATACAAGAGTCTGGGTGGTGGACAGCAGCGGGAAGGTGATCAGAAATCCCTCCGCTTCCATGGCTTATGTGCAGAATTTGATCGTAGAAATGAAGCTTGACCCTCTTTGGCTGGACAAAGAAAAGCAGTACTTTATATCCTATCCCAACGGGCAGTATACGGACAAGATCTGGGTGGAAGATAGCAGATCTCTCGCGAACCGCCTGTCACTGGTACAGGAATACGATCTGGCCGGCTCCGCCTGCTGGGAGTATCGCTGGTCCATGCCTGAGATCTGGGAGGTTTTCAACGGTATGCTGAAGCAGGGACGGAAACTTAACTACTATGAATAAATCATGATCGGTGCGCCGGGCTTGAATCTCGGCGGGCAATAGAAATTGCAATGACTTTAAATGAAAGCGTTGGGCCGGGATGTACCCCCGTAGAAACCTTGAACCTATCGAGGCATTTATGGACCTGCTTGATAAGCCCATCAAAATGCCGTAGGTTTCCGAGGGGGTACTCCCGGCCCGGCGCAGTTTAAATCCTGCATACTGTCAGTGAAATAACCCAGGGGGCGGTCAGCATGACCGCCCCTGTTTTATCCTGCGTTGTAACACAACCATTGCCCCTCGAATATACTGTCACAGAAAACAAATACTTATTTGACCGGTAAAGGAGGTAACTATATGAGTTGTTTCGGTGGCAGAACATCGCCGGACCTCTTTCAAAACTGCTGCAATGCAAATACACTTTGTGAATTTAACGGTAGACTGGATAACGTAGTCACAGAGCCGATCTTTGTGCAGAAGGTTTACGACGCTGTTCTATTCAATCTACAGGGATTGAAAACCGTGACCAATCAGAGCTTTTGCCCTGCTATACCCAGGGGGCACAGGCTGAAAAGAGTGGTCGATATCCGGTGCAAACGCTTTTTCAATCCAGAAAATGTAGATGATCCCTCAAACTTACGCTTAGACATAGACACGACCATTTCCGGCGCGTCGTTCATTCAGAATTGCAAGGGAGAAGAACTGACGGTGGTGGGACCGGACGGTACCTATTCGGAAAAAATCATTTATGCGGATACAAGAGAGTGCGATGACAAGGGCAGAGGCACTCCCATATTCGGTACGCAGAATATAGCCGTTACGGGAGATGTTCAGGTTTGTCTGGATCTGCTACTCTGTGACAGATATGATCACGAGGTCATCTTTACGGTATGCGCAAATGTGAACATTGCTCAAGATTGTGCGCCCCTAAGGCTGACCAATTTCTTTGAGCTTTGTATCCCCTCTACCCAGAATGCCGCTTTCCTGCCCAGATTCGCAGAGTTCTGCAATCCCGCCTGCGAAACCAGGTTGGCCACCAATAACATGGGCAGAGACCTGACACTGTGTCCCGACGGCACCGTGAAAGCCAATCTCATTATTGCCCTTTGCATCACCTGCGAAAAGAAAATCATCGTTCCTGTGCAGCTTTGTGTGCTCTCTACAGGCTTCGTTCAAATTTCTCCTCAGGTGTCTGCCATCTGCAGCAGCTTTCCTCAACTCTTTCCTGACCAGATTGACGATGAAACGGAAGAAGAGGAAGAGAGTGAAAGCGATAGGTGCGAAAGAGATGAAGATCGTTGCGCGCCCTGCCCTCCAAGGAATCGTTCCAATGATTGTCCGAGACAGGATGGAAGACGTTGATCCGTCAACGTTTACCGGCTGAACGGCCGTCTGTATCTTTCAGGCGGCCATTTATTTTGGTATCAGAATACCATCCTCTAACAGAAAGACCCTCTCGGAAAATATTCTTATCTGCTCCTCGTCATGGGAAATCAGTAGCAGAGCCGCATTGTTTTCTTCGCATTTTCTACAGATCAGGTTCATGATGGAGGCGGCCGTATTTTGGTCCAGGCCTGATGTGACTTCATCCAGGATCAGCAAGGAAGGTTTTAAGGCAATGGCTCGTATCAGGGCAACACGCTGAGCCTCGCCACCTGAAAGCTGCTTCGGGTACTTGCCGTAGATAGATTGGGGAAGGCCACAACTTTCCATAAGCTCCCGGACAATCTGTACCGCTTCTCCCTTAGCAGCCAGTCTGTTTACCGTCAACGATTCCGTCAGTATCTCTCCGGCTCGCATGTTAGGGGTCAGGGACTGCCGATAGTCCTGAAATACCATCATAACCTGAGGTCTTACGGCTTTCCATCCGCCTCTGTCCAGCTTGCACAGATCTCTGCCCTTGTAAAGGATTTGTCCGGCATCAGGCGGAAGGAGACCGGTGATAATCTTTGCCAGAGTGGATTTGCCGCCGCCGCTTCTGCCCATAAGACCCGTTGTCTCTCCCTGATATAGGGTGAGACTTATATCCTGGAGGATATTCCGCCGGGAGGGAAAGTGTTTGCTGACTCCTACCACTTCCATCAGGGGGTTCCCTGTCATACTTCCTCCACCCTTCCTTCCTCCATTCTTAGAACCCGGTCCGCAGCTGTACGGGAGAGTTTCTCCTGATGGGTAATGAGAAGCATTGACATAGAAAGTTGGTCCCTCAGCCTGCAGAGGTTCTCCATAACCCAATCCCTGCTGTCAGCATCAAGGGATGCGGTAGGTTCATCGGCGATGAGCAATTCCGGTCTCCCGCAGATTGCAAGTCCGATGGCCGCCCGTTGGCACATACCCACAGATAGTTGATTCGGATACTTCCCCTCGATTCCCTTTTCCTTTGCTAATCCACAGAACTGCAGCACCTGTCGGCTTTCCTCCGCCAGCCACTGCCTTTGGGAAGGAGAAATCCCGCCTTTGAAGCCGCGATAAAAGGCTATGGTCTGTTGCAGCTGCTTTCCAACCGGCACCACAGGGTTCAAAGCCGCTAACGGATTCTGAGAAATATAGGCCAGTTTCCTGCCCCGCAGGCTGATGCGCTCCTCCTCCGGAATGGCAAGGATATCCTTTTCCACCTCTACCCCATCTGCCATAGGAAACCGGACCCTTCCCTTCATGACCCGGGCACCCATTCGATCCGCAAGTCCCAGAATCGTGAGAGCGGTCATTGTCTTGCCACAGCCCGAAGCGCCCATGAGACCCAGAATCTCACCGTAACGAATCCCAAAATCCACTCCGCGCAGTATGCAGGTATCCACTCTTCCTTTTTCCGGGAATCCCAACCACAGGTCTTCCACCACAAGCAAGGTTTTCTCGGGTACCATCTCAGCGGCTCCTTTCTTTCATTCCCTGTCCGAGCAAATGGAAAGCCATTACGGTGACCACGATGAGAGCTCCCGCCGGCATCCACACATTCACATGATAGGCTAATATGGAATGGTCCATAGCGGCATTGAGCATATTTCCCCAAGAGGCGTAGGGATAGGGCAGACCAAAGCCGAAAAAGCTCAGGGTGGCTTCGGTTAGAATAATGTTGCCAACGTTGGCAGGAACAGCAGCCAGCACTTGTCCCATCACATTGGGGAGCAAATAGCGGAAAAGACGACGGGCTGCAGGAATCCCACAAAGCTCTGCTGCCATCATATATGCAGATTCCCTGCAGTAGAGCACCTGACTTCTGACGATCTTTGCGATGAAAGTCCAACCAAAGGCTGCTAAAAAAAACATCAGCAGCAGCACCCTCTCTTTACCGCCTATGCCGTAGGCGGTAAACAGGCCGCTCAGAATCAGTATTACTGCCAAATCCGGCAATGCATTGAAAATATCAACGATACGCATGATGATCATATCTGTTTTCTTTCCCGCATAGCCTGCGACAAGCCCTGCAGTGATGCCGATGAGGGATTGCAGCAATACAGCCCCTGCAGCAAGGAGCAGGGAGAGCCTTCCGCCGTAGAGCAGGCGAATAAAGACATCCCGTCCGCTCTTGTCGGTGCCGAGGAGATGGGTTTCCGAGCATTCCCGGAGGGACAGAATCTCCGTTCCCGTTTCGTTATAAAAAATCTCATATTCCCCGGTATCGCTGAAAAGAGGCCCTAGCAGGCAGGCGATGACCAAAAGCAGGAGAAACAGGAAGGCTGACCTATACAGCATAATGAGTCCCCCCTTTTCCCAGGCGTATGCGGGGATCCGAAAGGGCGTACAGGATGTCCTCACCGATGGCGCATAGTAGTACAATCATTGCAAAGATCATGGAAAAACCCATAATCAGAGGAAAATCTCCTATGGCCAGCCCTGCAAAAACCGAAGAGCCCAGACCGGACAGAGCAAAGATTTCCTCCACAATCAATGTTCTGGTCAATAGTCCCGGTATCTCCCGGCCTATTATGACAGCAAGCAGCACCCGCAAATTCGGCAGTACCAGATATCTGACAATCTGCTTTTCCCCAAATCCTCTTGTGATGGCCCCGAACACAAACTCCGAAGCAAGTATGGATTCCGTATGCTCTCTGATATACCTGGCCATGCCCCCTGTCCCCGTGATCACAAGAGTCAGGATGGGCAATATAAGATGCTTCGTCACATCTATGGCGTATAAAAAACCAGCATATTCGTATCGCAGAGAGACCTGTCCCTGCAGAGGAAGGAGACTCCAATCAAGAGCCATCCACTTTTGCAGAAGGAGTGCCACAAAAAAAGCCGGCAGGGAAATACTAAGAACCGTAAGAGGAGTATACAGCAGTTTCCACTTCTTAGCGGTTGAAACGGCAGACCGGATACCGATATAGAGTGCCAGGCACAACTGGATGAAAAGAGCTGCAGCTGAAATGAGCAATGTGGTGGGAAGGGTTTTGGCAATGACTTCTATTACCGGTTTTTTATAAAGAAAGGAAACCCCCAGATTCCCTGTGAGGCTGCTTTGAGCCCACCTGAGATACCCTTCGACGGGTGAAGAATC
>CAYOYO010000090.1:0-7522 GCA_964408195.1 uncultured Oscillospiraceae bacterium
ATGGCTTTTTTCCAAACCCAGACCATCTTCATCCTGGGATACCTGTTGCTTTCCCTGGCGTTGAAATTTCTGCTGCTTGATCCGGACATGAATGTGAAAATCCGCTTTTTGCCCTCTCTGGGATACATCCTGTCGGTCATGCTTATTTTATATGGGTGCATTCGACTTACGGAAGCAGTATTCATGATTCCTCTTCATACTATGATGCGGAGCCTGTCGGGAAATCGTCCTCTCCTTTACGCGGGGATTCTTTTAATAGAGAGCTTGTTTGTATTTTTCTTCAACACGATCATTCTTCGGCTCTACTTTACCAGGCTGAAAAAAATATCCTGAGCCCTCGTTTGAAGCAACTCTGCAACCAGCCACGGGGACAGACCCCCTGTCAGGTTTTCCTGACAGGGGGTCTGTCCCCGTGGCTGGTTCTCACATCACAAAGCCAAGGACCAGGAACCCGATGGCGGCCAGCACAAAGGCCACCAGAATCAGGGGCAAAGAACTCCTGAAGTATTCAACCGGAGTCACCTGGGTGGATGCGGAGGTAAGAATCACCGTATCGCTGTAAATACAAATGTGACCGCCGGCACAAACGGCAGAAATCAGGGCACCGGCGCAGAGGAAGGGGTTGACACCCAGTGCTTCAGCCAGGGGTGCAATGATGGGGAAGGAAATAGCAGCTAACCCCCAAAAACTTCCCGAACCAAAGGACAGCAAGGCGATAACAACGAAAATTGTCACCGGTAGCAGAGCCGGATTCAGAGCCTTCAGCGCCCCTTCGATCACATAATCCGTCAGTCCCAGCCCATCGTTTACCACCATCAGGGTATAGGCCATAATAATGAGGATCAATACCGGGAACATATCCACCATGCCCTTAATCACGCTGTCAAAGAACTTGTTGAAGCTCATAAGCCTTTGGGGCAAATACATAACAAAGCAGACGCCGATGGCTGCAAAGAGGGCGATAACGATGTCTTCCGTGATCACCGTCAACACGGCCACTACCACAATAGGAATGATAAAATTAGCGGCCTGGCACTTTTTACCCTCAAAAGCCTTCTCCTCGTCGGGGAGTTCAATCAATGCGGCCAACGAAATATCCGATAATACCTGCCCGGTTTCTAAGGTACGCCGCTCGGCTTCTTTCATGGGTCCAAACAAAGGAAGGATGCCGGTGCTGAACAAAGGGACCAGAATAACGGCGATCCAGCCATAGAGGACAAAGGGAATCGCGGCGGTGTAGGCGGCAAAAGCACTCAAACCGCCTGTCATGCCGGCCGCTTCCATCTGGCCCGACATAAACGCACCCCAGGTAGAAAAGGGGATGATCGCGCAGACGGTTACGCCCGTTGAATTCACAATGTAAGCCAGCATTTCTCTGGACACCCTGTATTTGTCCGTGATGGGTCTTGTGGCAGCGCCCACTGCCAGACAGTTGAGATAATCATCTACAAAAATAATAATTCCTAAGATCCAGGAGCCGACGGTGGATGCCTTACGCCCCTTGATAATCTTCTGGGCAAGATTTGCAAAACCCAACACGCCTCCCGAGTCCTGCATCAGAGCAATGAGGCTTCCGAACAGGGCGCACAGCAGCAGTACCCACACTGTAGTTTCGTCCATAAGCACCTGGTACAGCCCATCCAGAAATAAGTTGAACGTTTCTCCCGGATTTCCGCGAGCAAGAATCACAAAGCCTGCCACAACACCGACAAAGATTGAAATAAAGGTCTGCTTGGTGACCAGAGCCAATACTACAATGACGATGATCGGGAGCAGGCTTATGATCCCATACGAGCCTTCCATCATGATCCCACCTTTCCTAAACGGCAATAACTAAAGGAATATTATCTTATATGAAACTGTCCTCCGACAGGACAATGTCCCCTATGGCCGCAGCAAAAATCTTCGCATTCAGCATGAAGCTTTCGATGTTCATGTACTCGTTTTCTTCGTGGCAGGTGTCTTCCTCTCCCGGGAAAATGGGCCCCCAGGACACAATGTTGTCCATAGCTTTGGCATAAGAGCCCCCATAAGCCAACGCGAATTCGTTGGGAAGGCCGCTGACCTCTTCATAGGCTCTTGCCAGCACTTTCATAAAGGGCTTGTCTTTGCTGATGTAAACAGCCGGCAGACTGCTGATTGCCCCCAGCTTGCCTCCCAGTTCGGCAGCCACCTTTTCGATTGCTGTGACAAAGTCCTCCTCGCTGACACCATAGGAAAAGCGAATGTTAAAATTGACGTGAATCTGTCCGGTCTCAGTGTCAGTGACAATCCTGGTTACCGAAATGGTGTTTCGATGGATGTACTCCCCGTTCAGGTATTCGTTCTCGCTGTACAAACCGATGCCGCTGCAATAAATATCGGTAAACCTTTCCTTCAGCACTCTGGCAAGGCGGGCGGCGCCGTTCCCCGCAAGGTCCATTTCACAGAGCTGATGACAGAGCTTGATAATGGCGTTGTCCCCTTTCTCCGGCTGGCAGGAGTGAACCGCATACCCGGCGGCAGTCAGGGCAGTCTCCGCTTCATCAAAAGTCCCATCGCCTTTTCCGGTTCGCCGGAGGAACTTTGCAGTAGCATGTCCCGGAACGATATTGGTGGCGGTGCCGCCGTCTATAGCTGTGAGAAACAGCCCTTCCCCTTCGCTCTTGTCTGTGGGAATGAGCATCTCCAGATCCATGGCGCCTTTTTCGATGTTACATAAAGGAAATTCCCCGTCCGGAGTAAAGCCATAATCCGGCAGGGGAAATTGTTTCACATACGCCCGCATATCCTTCCAATCCACCTCTTCCTGGGTGCCGAGGATCATCCGGACCTTCTTTTTCAAGGGGATACCAAGTTCCGTCACCGCTTTCATAGCGTAAAGACTTGCGATGATGGCGCCTTTATCGTCCAAAGTCCCTCTTCCGAAAACTGCGTTGTCTCTCACTTGTGGCTCAAATGGCGGTGATTTCCAGGCGGATAGATCTCCGGGAGAGACCACATCCACATGAGACAGGATGCCCAGGGTTTCCGTTCCTTCTCCCGCTTCTATAATCCCCACCTGGCCATCCAGAACCGACCGGGCGGAAAACCCCAGCTTTCTCCCCAGCATCAATGCGAATTCCAGGGCTTCGCCCACTTGACGATAATCATCGGAAACGCTTGGAATCCGTACAAAATCGCAAAGATCGGCAATCATTTGCTCTCTGTTGTCTTCCAGGTAGTTCATCAACCTTTGCCTGTCCATAACACGACCTCCTTCACAATGGGGAATTGCTTTGCGGAAGCATATTCGGCGGAAGTATACTTAGCCGGGACATATTCAATTCTGCATCTGATTTCATATTACTGCTGCTTATGGCCTGACACAAGCCCTTTATGCAACATAAACCCACACCACGGGAACCAGCCAGGGGGACAGACCCTTTGTAATAAATAAAAGCTGCAATTTCGCCTCATTCTGAGCAAAATTTCAAGTACTTCATAAACACTGTCAGAAACAGTGTCTTTTTTGAGCAAAATTTCAATTAATGCGCAGTTATCTGGTATAATATGTAAGTTTTGAGCTTTAGATGTGCATTTTTTCAAGTAATGCCCCCTATAATAGCATAGAAAGCTTTCAAATCACGCATTACTTGAAATTTTGCTCATATCGCACATGGCAGGCCAAGGGGCTAGGCTCTTTAGAGTGGCCGGCACCTATTCCCTTTATCTCATTGCAAGGGTAACCTCTCCGGTTGCTGCTATTTCTCCTTTGTTGAAAACCGAGGCTTTGCATGTAACGATAGCTTTTTCAAGCAGCTCCTCGCTCACTTCCGCATGAATCTCGATGGTGTCCCCGGGCTCAATCTTTCGGAGAAACTTCACCTTATCAATTCCAATAAAATATGGAATCTTTCCCTCAAATCTCTCTTGGGAAAGCAGCAGAATGTCCGCGGCTTGGGCCATACATTCCACAGTGTAAACACCGGGTAGCACCGGCGCTCCGGGGAAGTGACCCTTAAATATGTCCCTTTCCGGATTGACGAAAAAGTAAGCCTCGATGCTTCTCCCCGCCTTGATCTCCTTCACCCCATCGATCAAAAGCATGGGATCTCTTTGAGGTATGATCTTTTTTATTTCCTCTCGATTCATTATCATTTTGTCCATTTTTTCCTCCTGACCTTATGGGCGGCCGGCAGCCGGCTTTTCGGGGACCCGGCTTTCGCATGGCACACCCACCTGACACTTGCCGCAGCCGTATCTTGGGTTGAATTTATTGTTTGTAAAATCCAAGAATTCGGAGCAGGGGGGGTGAGCCTTCCCATTCTCCCTGGAAATGGCGTGAACAGGACAATTATCAGCGCACTCTCCGCACATGACACAATAGTCGTAAATCCCCTTGTAATCCCTCTGGTCCGGCTCCAGGTGTAGTTGAGTGATAACGCTTCCAAAGCGACCGGCGACGCCCTTTCTTGTGATCAGTCCTTTTGAGAGGCCGAAGGTGCCTAACCCGCAGACATAAGCGGCATGCCGCTCCGACCAGTTGCTGGTGAATGCGGTTTCCGGATGCCGGCCCTGTTCAACCGTCTTCGTTTTACTCCAAAATCTTTCGTCCAATAAAGGTGCCACACTTTTATACCCGACTTGTGTCAATTCCTTTTCCAGGTAGGCAGTCAGTTCAGCCAGGAGGGCCTGACCCTCGATTCGAGCGTGGAGCCATGCGGGCGAAGGGAGCTTGAAGTCCCTTTTGTTGCTGTCCCTTACTGCCTTGCTGAAGGGCAAGAAGAAGGAGATGACGGTCTCTGCCCCGGGGAGCCACTCCTTTGGAAGCATCAAACCTTTCAGATTGGCGTCAGTTGTTTTTAGATTCAGAAAATAGGTGTCATCGGCGTCTCCGAAACCAAGGATCGGATCCTCATATATTTTAAGGCCAACAACCTCTTTGCAGATTGCCCTATCTTCCCCTATGATGTTGCCCTCGGAATTTTGAACAAACCCCGTTGCCAGCTTGATTACTTCGCCCTTATCCACTTATGCCCCTCCTCCATTCCGCCCTTTACTGAGTCATGCTCTTATAATCCACAAGACCGTGGGTGGTTTCTCGTCCTGTATTTCGATATAATGCTGCATAGCTCATTTTATCACATTTGCCGCTGTGATTGACTCCCTAAATGCGAGCGTTACCTTTTTTCTGAGGAGGCAACGAGATTTGGACTTGGGGCATGGTCTGCAGTTGCTTTCTGCTGGTTTCAGCTCTTGCTCCGGCCCTGAATTGGATCAAAAGCAACTGCAATTGCTACTTTTGGGGGGTTACTGCGTTGCCTTTTTTCTGTCGAGGCAACCTGATTTAGTCTCGGACCACCCTCTGCAGTTGCTTTCCTCTCCTCTGAAACCGATACTGCTGTGCAGGCAGCCATGATCACAGCACCGCCTATCATCTGGACAACTGTCAGTGAATCACCATAAAGAACAAGGGAGGCTATGACTGCCACGATAGGGAGAATGTTTTCAAAGATTGCCGCATTGGTAATCGAAAGCCGACTCACACCGAATATATAGAGAAATTGACCGACTATCAAACATATAAAAGTAGTTAAAATAAGGACGGCCCAAACTTTCGGCGTTAAGGAAACCACAGCCTTCGAATCACCTAAAAGGAAAAGCGGAAAGGAAGTAACCATTCCGGAAATCATAATGCCGGTGAGCAATGTAGTCCGAGAATAGATATCATTCAATGGCTTTACTAGTACGATGTAAGCTGTCCAGGCCACTGCAGCCGCAAACATCAGCGCGATACCAACAAGACTGCCGGAAAACCCACCTTCCCCGGATCCGGCAATCACGATAACAACACCGATCATGGAGCCGATTACCCCTATTATTTTGACCGGAGTCATTTTCTTTTGATAGAGCAGCCTGTCCGCTGCCAAGCCGAAAACGGGTACCATCGCCAAAATCAGCGAAGCCAATGCACCGGAAGTCCGATGAATTCCCATTCCTTCCAACCAGGTGTATAAGGACATGCCCACAGCACCGCAGAAAAAAACCCGTGGCCAATCTCTTTTGTTGATGTATAGCCTCTTTTCCTTAAGAAGCACCAGTAAGATTAAAATAATTGAGCCCACCAGCAACCTCAGAAAGGTAAGAGTAGAAGCCGGCATGAATTCTGTCATGTAATCGATTGCGATGAAGTCGAATCCCCATAATATATTGGTAAAGACCACAGCCGTAACAGCAAGATGTTTTTTCGTTCTCATATTTCCTCCAAAATAGTATTTGTGCTTTTCTATAAATATTTTACCATTGAGGAAGAGAAACCTAGGGTATTATTTTGTTATTTTATGTGTATTATTTAATCCTTACATGTGTATTATATTATACTGCATTGTGTAATATATTATCTTGCACCGGGTATTATTTTGATGTATCATAGGGAAGGACAAGTGCATTTCGTCTGCTTGCATCTTAGGGAAGGACAGATACATTTAGTCTGCTTGTATCATAGAGAAGGACCAAAATATTTAGCCAGGAGGCAGCATGTTCACAGAAACCGTGGGTTATCGATCCCGCAGCAAAATTAGGGCAGGAGCCATCAGTATTTCCGAATATCCCACCCACGTTCATCCCAATGCGTTGGAGATCCTTTGCGTTCTGGAAGGCAATATCCGTATTTCCGATACTGTGCTGAAGCACCGACTTTCTCCCGGAGATGTGTATATATTCAACATGCGGGACACTCATCAAATTTCTTCTTTGGGGGATCAAAACATTCTGTTGCATGTGCAGATCGACCTGAATTATTATAAGCGATATTTCAAGGATATTGATAAGGCCTATTTTGTTTGTGATTCCTTTATTCACAAAGACCGTATGAGCAGCAAGCTTCATTATATGCGGTTTCTGTTAGCAAAGATCTACTTTGGATACATCGACGAAACAGCCAGCGATGCTGCCTTAGAGCAGATTGGGCGCGAACTGCTCACGTTTTTGCTTGCTCAGTTTCGTTTCTATACCTATAAGATGGGAAAAGGCCAGACCTTGAACGCGGTGCAGCCGGCGAAGATCAGTCCCGACGACCCATATTTTCTCCGGATCTACAATATCATCGACTATATCTATGACCATTGTAAAGAAAAAATCAAGCTGGAGGATATTGCTGCCCGGGAATATCTCAGCATCAGTTATCTGTCCAAATATATAAAAAAGGCCTGCGGACTATCATTCGGTGAACTTCTTTCAATGGCGCGCTGCGAAGAGGCCCAGCGGCTTTTGGGTTCCACCCGGGATTCCGTGGACAACATCGCAATTCTGTCCGGGTTTGCCAACCGCAAGCATTTGAACACACAGTTTCAGAGATGGTTCAGAATGACGCCTTCCGATTATCGCCGTCATTTGGAAGGCCAATACGGCGCGCCGAATACGATCCTGCATCAGCCTTTTGAGGAGGAAACCGCCCGTAAAATACTGAAAAAATACTTGGTCTGATACCGCACCAGCCACGGGAAACGGCCACGGGGACAGACCCTTTGTCAGGAAAACCTGACAAAGGGTCTGTCCCCGT
>CAYOYO010000091.1:0-7428 GCA_964408195.1 uncultured Oscillospiraceae bacterium
AGGTACTCGCCGGATCTGGTATCGATTTGTATCACTTCTCCCTCTTCGATGAAGATGGGTACCTGAATCACGGCTCCCGTTTCCACGGTAGCTGCTTTAGTTACATTGGTTGCAGTGTCGCCCTTCACACCGGGTTCTGTTTCGACAACTTTCAAATTAACAAAGTTGGGCGGTTCCACGGAAAATGCGTTCCCCTTATAGAACTTGATGGTTGCCATATCGTTCTCTCTGATGTAGTGCATGGCATCCTCTACTTGTTCCGCCATCAGAGGTACCTGTTCATAGTTTTCCTGATCCATGAAATAAAAGAGTTCACCGTCGTTGTATAGGTACTGCATCTGCCTGGTCTCAATATGAGCTTTCGGGAATTTATCGTTGGGATTGAAGGCTTCTTCCCTTGTTGCCCCAGTCAGGATGTTTTTGTACTTTGTCCTCACAAAGGCGGCACCTTTCCCCGGCTTTACATGCTGAAAGTCCAGGATGATATGGGGTTCCCCGTTAATTTCAAATGTATTGCCCTTCCGAAAATCGCTTGCGTAAATCATAGATGTATTCCTCCGATATCTTAATTTATAGGATAATTAATTCTTTTTCGGATTTGACCAGATTAATTATACCTGATGCGGTAACGATTGCCAAGTCTTCGATACGTACGCCGAATTTTCTGGGTAAATAAATACCGGGTTCCACCGTAACGATCATGTTTTCCTCCAACACTTCAATACTCCTGCCGTTAAGAGTTGGAGCCTCATGTATCTCCAGGCCAACCCCGTGACCGGTGCCGTGACCGAAAAACTCTCCGTATCCATGGTCCGTGATGATATCTCTGCATGTTTTGTCTGCATCCTTACAGGAAAGCCCGGAACGGATCACCCGGCAGCCTTCCCTCTGGGCCTCTAAAACAATCTGATAAACCTCTCGCTGTTCAGGAGTTACACTGGAGAGAGCCACAGTCCGTGTCATGTCAGAGCAATAGCCGTCCACCACGCATCCGAAGTCCATTGTAATAAAGTCTCCCTTTTCCAACTTCTTCGTCGACGGGGTTCCGTGAGGCAGAGAGGTGCGGACACCGGATATGAGTATCGTGTCGAAGGAAAGAGACTCCGCACCCTGGCTCCGAAGATACATCTCCAGCTCAAAGGCAGCTTCAAGCTCTGTCAGCCCGGGTCTCAGGTAGTCCAGCATATGGGCAAAGCCCTTGTCTGCGATTTGCTGAGCCCGCTTGATGGCATTCCGTTCGGATTCATCCTTAATGATCCTGGCTCTTTCCACAATTCCGTCCCCGGAAAGAATACTGCAACCTGATGCCTCCGCCAGTTTCTTGTAATTCCCATAGGAAAGAACTTCTTCCTCAACGGCCAGCTGTTTCATTCCCAGATCCTTGATGAAAGAATACAGGGTAACATGCGGATCGATGAGGACGATGTGATAGAGAGGTGCCAACTCTCCTGCCGCTTCGATATAACGGAAGTCCGTCAGAAGATAATTCGTGTCCGGGGTAATCACCAAGTGGCAGTTGGTTGATTGAAACCCGGTGAGATAGACCTGGTTTTCCGGTTTTGATATCAGAAGAGCAGGAATATCTCTTTCCGCCATTGTTGCTTTTACTTTTTTTAATCTACTCTGCATTAGGTCCTATCCTTATCGCGTCCTGAATGATTTTATACACATCCGAAAACATGACCGTAAAAGCAAACTCTGCTTGGAGATACTGGGCGGCAAGAGGGTCTCTCATGAGTATCTGCATCAGGCTCTGAACCTGCTCGCCTATGGACGCATCCCCTTCCGCTCCCATCATTTGCTGTGCCTGCAGCTGAAACTGCTTCTGCTGAAAATCGTTGAGGCTTGCAGACAATTCTTCGTTTTCGGAGACTTTGGCTTTCATTTCCATATAGTTCTCGTATTCCCTGGATTCCTTCAGGGCTTTGGCTAATGCGTGGGCATGATCATATACGTTCATATCAGACCTCCATAAAAATAGGCAGAATTACCGGATTTCGTTTTGTCAGCTGGTAAATATAGGACTGGAGGTCGTTTCGTACCGCATTCTTCATGGCTCCCCAGTCTTTCATATTTTCTTGTTGGCATTTATAAAGTCTTTCTTCCGCCACCTTCCGTGCAGACTCGATCAGGTCTTCCGATTCCCTCACATAAACAAAGCCTCTGGAGATGATATCCGGTCCTGCGCACACCGCTCCCGTAGCTTTGTCGATGGAAGCCACTACGATAATCAGGCCGCTTTCCGACAAGAGCTTTCTGTCTCTCAGAACGATGTTTCCTACATCTCCCACTCCCAGACCATCTACAAATACCGGATTACAGGCCACGGTTTCTTTCTTTTTTTCCACCTGGTTTTTCTTCAGGTTGAGAACCTCTCCGTTAGTGAGGATGAAGATATTCTCTTTTGCCATGCCTAAATTCTCCGCTATCATGGCATGCCTGCGAAGATGACGGTATTCGCCGTGAACCGGAAGGAAGTATTTGGGTTTGATCAGAGAATGAATCAGCTTCAGTTCCTCCTCCGCAGCATGTCCTGAGACATGGATATCTGCGATATCGGAGTAAATCACTTCCGCTCCCCGCTCAAAGAGGCGATTCACTACGTTGGATACGGTCTTTTCATTTCCCGGTATGGGCGTAGAAGAAAGGATGACAACGTCTCCTTTCTTGATCTGCACTGCTTTGTGGTCGTTGGTAGCCATTCTGGCCAAGGCGGACATGGGTTCTCCCTGGCTTCCCGTAGTAATGATAACCAGCTCGGAATCCTTGATGGTCTTAGCTTTGTTAATATCCACGAGAACATGATCGGGGATTTTCAAGTATCCGATTTCTTTGGCGATATTCACCACATTGATCATGCTCCTGCCGGAAATGGCCACTTTCCTGTTGAACATAACCGCGGTGTCGATAATCCTCTGAACCCGGTGTACATTGGAAGAAAAGGTAGCGATCAGGATTCGGGAACTGCAGTTGCGGAAAATGTTCTCAAGTGCAGTTCCCACGGTCTTCTCGGAAGGAGTATACCCCTTTCTTTCTGCATTGGTGCTGTCTGCAAGCATGAGAAGGACACCCTTTTCACCTATTTTTGCAAGGCGCTGGAAGTCGATAGGGTCCCCGTGGAGGGGCGTGTAGTCTATCTTGAAATCCCCCGTGTGGAAAATCACTCCTGCAGGAGTGTCGATGGCCAGACAAATTGAGTCGGCTATGGAGTGAGTGGTACGGATAGCCTCCACTTTAAACTCGCCCACTTTGATAGACTGTCCTGCCTTGATGGCATTGAGCTTTGCCTTGATTCCGTGCTCCTTCAGTTTACTTTGCACAAGCTCAACAGTGAGTCTCGTCCCGTAAATAGGAACATCCAATGTCTTCAGCAGGTAGGGTATGGCTCCGATGTGATCTTCGTGTCCATGGGTGAGAATCATACCCTTTAGTTTTTCTTTGTTCTTTTCCAGATAACTGAAGTCCGGAATTACAATATCGATGCCGAACATCTCGTCATCAGGGAAGGATAAGCCACAGTCAATAATCAGGATGTCATTTTTGTACTCAAGGACGGTCATATTTTTCCCGATCTCATTCAGACCGCCCAGAGGAATGAGCTTGACTCCCTGGCTTTCCTTGAAATTTTCAGTTAGCTTCAAATTCGTTTTCCTTTCTATTTCACCACTATATTTAAGAGCTTGCCGGGAACCGGGATCATCTTTATCACGTTCTTCCCCTCCAGCAACGCTTTAACCGAGTCATTTTTCATAGCCTCTTCCAGGAATTCCTCCGGAGAAAGATTGCTCTGCACCATGATCCGTTCTTTCACTTTTCCGTTGATCTGAACTACAATCTCTGTTTCGTCCCTTACCATGGCAGCTTCATCATATACAGGCCAGCTTTCATGATAAAGACTCCGCTTATGTCCCGTATGCTGCCACATCTCCTCGCAAATATGCGGAGTAAAGGGCGAAAGCATCAAAATAAGACTTTCGATTCCATAACGCAACAAGCCCTTGTTAATCATACCGTTGGTCTTGTAACGATACAACTCGTTTACCAGTACCATGATTGCAGACAGAGCCGTATTGAAGTTGAACCTGTTGCCCAGATCATCCGTTACCTTCTTGATGGTGGTGTTGAGCACATAGTTCAGTTCTCTGTCCTCTTCGGTATCGATGGTATAGGTATGAGGTGCACCCTCTATTTCCTTTTGTAAATCCAGCACCAGACGATGAACTCTGGATAAGAAGCGAAAACTTCCTTCCACACCTGCGTCGGACCATTCCAATTCCTTATCCGGAGGGGCGGCAAAGAGGATAAAAAGCCTGGCGGTATCAGCACCGTACTTCTTGATGATCTCTTCGGGGCTCACAACATTTCCTTTTGATTTTGACATCTTTGTCCCGTCTTTCAGGACCATTCCCTGAGTCAGCAGGTTGGTGAAGGGTTCGGGATTTGGGCAATAGCCCATATCATAAAAGAATTTGTTGAAAAATCTGGCGTAGAGAAGATGGAGTATAGCATGTTCCACACCGCCGATATATTGATCCACAGGCATCCAATACCGAGCTTTTTCCTTGTCCCATATTTCTTTATTGTTCTTTGCGTCCGTATATCTGAGGTAATACCAGGAAGAATCAAGAAAGGTATCCATGGTATCCGTCTCACGCAACGCATCCCCTCCACATTTGGGGCAGGGAGCTTTTGCAAAGCTTTTGCTGGTGGTCAGGGGAGATTCTCCTTTTCCCGTGAATTCCACATCTGTGGGAAGGAGCACGGGCAGGTTTTCTTCTTTTTCCGGAACCCAGCCACAGGTTTCGCAATAGAGCATGGGTATGGGTGTACCCCAGTAACGTTGCCTGGAAATGAGCCAGTCACGAAGCCGGAAGTTCACGGTAGGGCTTCCAAGTGCCCTTTCCTCCAGATAGGAGGTAATTTCTTTTATGGCATCCCTGTTGTTCATCCCGTCAAACCGGCCGGAATTGATCATCCTGCCTTCGGCTGCGAAGGCTTCCGCGAGATGGTACAGGTCAATATCCTCCCTTTCGGGATCCACCACCGGCACGATGGGAAGCCCGTACTTCACTGCAAACTCAAAGTCTCTCTGGTCGTGTGCCGGCACAGCCATGATGGCCCCCGTGCCATAGTCCATGAGAACATAATTGGCGATGTAGATGGGCACTTTTTCTCCCGTCATGGGGTTTATGGCGTAACTGCCGATGAAGACGCCCTCTTTTTCAAGCGTGGTAGATGTTCTTTCGATTTCACTCAGGTGTTGAAGTCTATTCTGGAATTCCTCTACGGACTTTTTATATTCCCCTTCTCCGGTAAGTTCCTTTACAAAGGGATGCTCCGGAGCCAGCACCATATAGGTGACACCGAAGAGGGTGTCCGGTCTGGTGGTAAACACACGCAGGGTTTTATCGGTGCCGGAAACAGAAAAGTCCACCTCGGCGCCTTCACTTTTTCCGATCCAGTTTCGCTGCATGGTCTTAACTTTTGAAGGCCAACCTTCAAGATTATCCAGATCCTGCAAAAGACGATCGGCATATGCGGTTATCTTCAGATACCATTGATCCAGATCTTTTTTGCCTACAAGAGTATGGCAACGTTCACAGCTGCCGTCCACTACCTGCTCGTTGGCCAGAACCGTCTGACAGGAAGGACACCAGTTCACCGGATTCTTTTTCTTGTAAGCCAGACCCTGATTGAAAAATTGGATAAAAATCCACTGCATCCATTTATAATAATCCGGATGGCAGGTTGCCACTTCTCTGTCCCAGTCGTAGCTTAATCCCAAGGTCTTGAGCTGATCCCTCATCTCCCGAATGTTATTCCAGGTCCATATGTTGGGGTGGATTCCATGTTGAATTGCCGCATTTTCGGCAGGCAGCCCAAAGGAGTCCCATCCCATGGGGTGCAGCACATTTTTTCCCCGCATAGTCAAATATCTGGCTATAACATCTCCGATGGAATAGTTTCTCACATGACCCATATGCAGTTTACCGGACGGATAAGGAAACATTTCAAGAAGATAGTACTTCTCTTTTTCACTGTCCTCAAGGGTTTTGAAAATTTTCTCATCTTCCCAGTACTTTTGCCATTTTTTCTCGATTTGACTGTAATTGTATTGATGATCCATCGGGTTTTTCCTCCGTTAGCCGTTTCTGTTTCTATTCCTCTATATCAAGGAAGCAGCAGTCTCCCCAAATCTTTTCGATATTGTACCGACTCCTCTGCTCTTCCGAAAACACATTAACAATAATATCTCCATAATCCATCAGAATCCATCCGGAGTTTTGTTTCCCTTCCACGTTCTTGGCCAAAATTCCCTCCTTTGCCAGCTGGTCCATAACCTCGGAGGCCAGGGTTCCCACCTGACGTTCCGAACCGCCTGTTGCCAGCACAAGATAATCTGCGAAGGATGACCTTCCGGTGACATCGATGACTACCAAGTCTCTGGCTTTCTTTGCAGAAAGCACAGCTGCCGTCTTCAGTGCGATTTCTCTGTTATTCATCTGCTCTCCTTTCTAATGCCAGCAAAAATTCTCTGGCCTTCATGGTGTCTTCATTTATTTTACGGCCTTTTTCGGCAACATATTCGACAGTCTGATTCATGGCTGCAAGGCATGCTTTGTCCAAATCACTGCAAGCAAGCTCCCGCAATTGCTCTACCCCCGGATAATCTCTCCCCGGCTCGATGGCATCCGCCAGGTATATGATTTTTTCCAGCAGAGACATTCCCGGTCTTCCGGTGGTATGGTAAGCTACTGCATTGAGGATGTCCGCATCCTCCACGCCCCATTCCCGTTTCAGAATCTCTGCTGCTATCTTGGCATGACCCAGCTCTATGGATTGTCCATATGCAGGAGGAATCGAGAACCGAATTACACACTCACGAAACTCCTGCAGAGACTTGCATCTGGACATATCGTGACAGAGTGCGGCAAGTTCTGCTTTTCCCTCATCCGCTCCATACCGTTGTGCCAGCATTTTCGCTTGAGACACGACTCCCATAGTATGCTTCATCCGCTTTGGAGTTAACTGTTCTTCGATACGATTCTTCAATTTCCGGAATTTGGCTCCATTCATTGTATCACAGTTGTCACTTTCTTACAAGTTGCGATAGAGTCCGCTGGATTCTATATAGTCTCTTACCGACTCAGGAAGCAAGTATCGTATGGTCTTCCCTTCTCCGATTCTCTTTTTGATATCCGAGGAGGAAATATCAATTTTAGGCATGTGCACTTTCTGAATCTCTGCCCCGTATTCTGTTGCGAAGCGGCGGATGGCCGTGTCCCGGGCCTTATCTTTATACCTTGGTCTTGAACCTACTATCAACGGGTAGTTTTCAAGAAGCCTGTCCACTTCCTTCCAACCATCCATTCCAATGAAAGCATCGGTTCCGCATATGAAGTAGAGTCGGTATTCATCTCCAAATTG
>CAYOYO010000092.1:0-7243 GCA_964408195.1 uncultured Oscillospiraceae bacterium
GATATGATGGTTGGAGGGCATGCCTTTTCCGATGGGGCTTCGGAAGAACCGGGGCGAAATGCCTGGCCGGAGTGTTGCTCCGCAGCCTCGCCGGCGGGCTTCTTAATGTCGATTCCTACCATGGTGGCCAGCTCCTCGAAAGCCTGCTTTGCATTGTTTTTTTTACTGTTGTTCTTATTCTCCGTAGAGTTTTCCTTCTCAGTGTTATTACTCACGTTTTATCCTCCCTGTTTTTGTGATTCACTTTAGTTTTTGTATCCAAATACGATAGGCTTTACATCCGGGGAAACGGGCATGAAGGTAAAACCATCTTTACTCAGTTCGTCGATTATAAAATGAAGGCTTTTGACGGTAGCCGTTTTGTCGGCACTGTCGTGCATGAGAATGAAAGCCCTGCTTTTATTCTGTGAGTTCCTTATCACATTGTCGCATATGGCATTCACGGTGACGGCTCCCACCGTATCTGCAGCGGAGACGTTCCAGTCATAATAGACGAATCCTCTGCGAATCATTTCGGATATGAGTTCCTGGTAGACATGGCGGTTGTAGGCATTTATGCTTCCCCCGGGGAATCGGAATATCTCGGGTCTGGCCCCGGTTATCTGATAGATCAGGTCGTACAGTTGATTGAAATCGGAAAGATATGCTTCCACCGATTCATAAATATCAGAATATACATGGGACATGGTGTGGATGCCCACTGTGTGGCCCTCGGCAACAATGCGTCTGAGAATGTCGCGATTTGCTTCGGTATCCAGGTTGTTTCCCACTATGAAAAAGGTGCCCTTGATATTCTTTTCCTTAAGGAGATCCAGTATTTCAACGGTTCGTGCGGAAGGACCGTCGTCAAAGGTTAAATAGGCGGACTTTTCCAGGGTAACGTCCCCCCCCGACGGGGAAGATACATTGAGTTCCGGAAACAGGCTCTGATAATGGGGATTCTCCGGCACGCTTTCATAATCCATCAGATGGAAATCCGGGTTGACGCCGGCATCGATGTATTCCAGAGTAGAGCTCTTGATGAAGAGGTTGTCAAAGATTTCGGCGTTGCTCACCGGGTATTCTTCTTCAAAAAGGGCAATCGTTTTATGCTCGTTTTTTAAATGGTCCAAGGACAGGCCAAAATAAAAAGCAAGGGAAGTCGGAAGGACAATCATAAAGATCAGGATGCCCAGGAAAAGATGCTTAAAAAAACGTACACTGCCAAAGTACATAGGGATCACCTTGATTTCTTTAACTTGATTCCGACAAACTGCAACACCGGTTCGGTGCCGTATACGCTTAAGTATATTAACCAAGCTGCGAGTTCATAATAGTTATAGTATTCATTATGAATCAATTTTTGACAAATTTCAACAAAAAATTGCAAATAATATGGTTGGAACTCTGCCACGGAGACAGCCCAGCCAGAGGGACAGACCTTTTGTCTGTCCCTCTGGCTGGGCTTTGGCTGTAATATGGATTAACGTTTATCCACGATTTCAAGGGGCACCCGGACCCGGGTGCTCTGACCCAGGAAGGGCAATTCTACAAAGGCCATCCTCTTGTGGCGATCGATTTTTCTGATCCGGCCCTCACAGCCCCTTAGAGGGCCTTCGGTAACAGTGATGGCATCTCCTGCGATGAAGCCTCTGGACATGCTTACATTGAAGGCCTCGTCTGTGAGAGAGCGAAAAACTGACACTTCCTCCGGTTCCAGAGGGACAAAGTCGCTGCCGGTGCGAAGGACTCTTTTAAATTTTGAAATCTTCCATAATGCGACACTGACCTCTTCGATGGCATGGCTGACGAGAAAGAGGTATCCGGGAAACAGAGGCTCCCGGATGGTGATAAATTTTCCGTCCTTTCTATGTTGGCGCTCAGCCATAGGAACGAAACAGTGGTCGTAGAGCTCCGGCTCCAGGATGTTTTTGATATCCCGGCAGAGCACTTCTTCTCTGCCGGTCATTACCTGTATCACATACCAATCGGATTGCTGCATCATGCCCTCAAATTCAATAATTATAAATTGGATTGCTGTATCATGTTCTAAGCTCTATTCATGACTGGGTTTATCGGCTTCCGGCAGCCGATTTGACTACTATATTTTTTCCGAATAGGGGGGGTCATGCTTATCAAAGCGGAGTTCTTATCGCTTTATCAGATCCCGCAGCAAGGATAGTTCTCTAACCCGGAAAAAACGCAGCAGGACCAGATAGGCAATGGCAGCGGTTGCCACCGCCGCTGTCAGACTCAGGATTGCAAATGCAGTGGGAGACAGACTGCTTTGGAGCATGACAATCTCGCTAACCCCTTCATAGGCCAGCCAGGAAACCTGAATGGCCCCCACAGCCGCCAGGGCGATTTCCCAAACCTTGTCCAGGTTTGCAATGATGCGCACCTTTGGATATTTTCTGCGAAGGAAGTAATACAGCAGTCCTGCATTGATGACGGCAGCCACGCTGGTGGCTAGGGCCAGACCTCTGTGGGCCATAGGTCCTACCAGAAGCAGGTTCAGGATAATGTTCGTCGCTGCGCCGAAGATCCCGCAGATTACCGGGGTTTTCATGTCTTCCATGGCGTAATAGACCTTCACCAGGAGAGCATTGGCGGCGATAAAGGTGAGACCGATGGCGTAATAGAAGAATGCGCCGGATGTGAGCTCTGTGGAAGCGCCGTCAAAAGCGCCCCGTTCATAGACCAGCTGGACAATCGGAGTGCTGTAGACAATTGCCCCCAAAGCGCATGGCAGGCTGACGATGACGATAATGTTCATTCCTGTGCTGATGGAATCGTTGAACCTGTCATAATCGGCGGCAGCCAGGGACTGGGTCAGTCTGGGATAAATGATGGTAACGATGATGGTGATGGTCATAGCTGTGATCATGTTGATCAAAAGGTATCCGTAATTCAGCGCGGAAACGCTGCCCTCCACCAGGCCCGAGGCCAGCATCTTATCCACAAAGGAGTTGATCTGGTTCACCGTGCTACCGATGAAAACAGGCACCGCAAGGACCATGATTTCCTTTGCGGCCTTTCCCACACTCCTGGTGGGATGATAGGAAAACCCCCTGTCCCTTGCCACAAATGTGAGGGCCACAAGCCGCAGGATGCTTCCTATAAGAAGTCCATAAGCCAAAAGATAATGGCTGTAGTAAGCGCTAACGATAATGGCCGCCAGCACAAAGCCACTCTGCAGATATCCGGCCAGAACCGGTTTGAGAAAGGTTCCTTTATATTGCAGGTAGGATTCCAACAAGCCGGTGGCTGAGGTAAAGATCACGTAAGCGAAGGTAATCCGAAGGTAGAAAACCGTCAGAATTGCTGTTTCGCCTGTAAAACCCCTGGCCAGGACGGTTACCAGAGGCCCGGCGAAGACAATTCCAAGAATCGCCGAAACCAATGCGATAAAGGATGTAAGGGTTATCGCCTCGCTGGTAAACCGGTTGCCTTCCTCCATGCCCCGGTCTTCCACAATCCGGGAGAAAATGGGCATGTAGGACACAGCTACAGAGGTGAAGATTCCCGCAAACAGGATACCGGGAATGGCGCTGGCCATAACGTAAGCATCCACAATATAACTGGTTCCGAAGAAACCGGCCATAAAGACTTCCCGCAGGAAGCCCAGCACTTTCATTCCCAATGTGAGTACCGCCATCATGGCAGCGGTTTTTGCGGCTTTGCGCATTATGGATTCTCCTTGTGGAGCACATTTCGGTGCACTCTTTTTCATGTTTCATGATATTGAGAAACCCCCCGGCTGTCAACAAAAACAGCCACGGGGACAGACCCTTTGTCAGGTTTTCCAGCCACAGGGTCTGTCCCCGTGGCTGGAAAACCTGACAAAGGGTCTGTCCCCGTGGCTGGTCTTTTATTTTCCAATTCTACCGGATTTGAGCTTGACTCTGTTCAGGGCCTTTTCGATAGAGTGCTTTATCATGATCATTTCCTGTTCGTCGCATTTTCCGTCCAGCAGACACCTGGACTGCTCCAGCTTCCTCTGCTGGCGCTCCAGGTCAATCTCCTCCGGCCATTCCGCCGCATCGGTAAAGATCGTTACACGTTCTTTCACATCGATAAAACCGCCGGTAGTGGCTGCGATGCGGAACTCTTTCTCTCCGGGCTCTTTCAGTCGCAGGATTCCTGTGCCCAGGAGCTTGCAGGCCCAGGCGTGATTGGCCAAAAAGCCTTCGTAGCCCACCAGGGTTCGTACGATGACCATTTCCACTTCCCCTTCATAGAACAGTCGTTCCGGGGTTATGACTTCCAACTTGAAGGTTTTAGCCATTGCTCTTTTCGAACCTCTCTACCACTTCATCGATCCCGCCTGCGAAGAGGAACATGGACTCGGGTATCCGGTCGTGCTTGCCTTCCAGGATTTCCTTAAAGCTGCGGATGGTTTCCTTCAGGGGGATGTATTTGCCCGGGGTACCAGTAAACTGCTCCGCCACAGAGAAGGGCTGGGACAGGAACCTCTGAATCTTTCTGGCACGGGATACGGTGAGCTTGTCGCTCTCGCTGAGTTCGTCCATGCCCAGGATGGCGATGATGTCCTGCAACTCCTTGTACCGCTGCAGCACCTCCTGCACCCCTCTGGCCGTGTTGTAGTGCTCCTCTCCCAGAATCAGGGGATCCATGATTCTGGAGGTGGACTCCAGAGGATCCACAGCTGGGTAGATACCCAGTTCGGTGATGGACCGGGAGAGTACCGTGGTGGCGTCCAAATGGGCGAAGGTGGTAGCCGGGGCCGGGTCTGTCAGGTCGTCTGCGGGCACGTAGATGGCCTGCACCGAGGTGATGGAGCCCTTCTTTGTGGAGGTAATCCGCTCCTGGAGGGCTCCCATCTCGGTGGCCAGCGTGGGCTGGTAGCCTACCGCGCTGGGGACCCGGCCCAGCAGAGCCGATACCTCAGAGCCTGCCTGAGTGAACCGGAATATGTTATCGATAAACAGTAGCACGTCCTGACCCAATTCGTCCCGGAAGTGCTCTGCCATAGTCAAGCCTGTCAACGCCACCCGCATCCTGGCTCCGGGAGGCTCGTTCATCTGCCCGAAGACCATGGCAGTTTTCTCGATGACGCCGGAATCGATCATCTCATGATAAAGGTCGTTTCCTTCCCTGGTCCTCTCTCCTACTCCCGCAAATACGGAGATGCCGCCGTGCTCCTTGGCGATGTTGTTGATGAGCTCCTGTATCAAAACCGTCTTTCCTACACCGGCACCGCCAAAGAGGCCTACTTTTCCGCCTCGGGTATAAGGAGCGATGAGATCCACTACCTTGATGCCTGTCTCAAAGATCTGGGAAGAAGTATCCTGTTCCTCAAAGGAAGGTGCCGGCCTGTGGATCGGCATCTTTTTTTCTGTATTGCAGGGTCCCTTTTCATCGATGGTCTCCCCGATTACGTTGAACAGCCTTCCCAGCACTTCATGGCCCACCGGAACACTGATGGGTCCGCCTGAGTCCCTGGCCTCCATACCCCGGGTCAGTCCGTCGGTAGAGGACAAAGCCACGCACCGCACCACGTCATCTCCGATGTGCTGCGCCACCTCTACAACGATATTCCTGTCCTGAAAGGGTATGCTGATGGCATTTAACAGCTCCGGCATATCATCCGGGCTGAATTTTATGTCTACAACCGGTCCGATAATCTGATGGACGATTCCGATGTGCTCACCCACACTGCTACCTCCTTACTATAAATCCACTGCCGTGGTTTACGACAAAGCTTCCGCTCCGCCGACGATCTCTGAAATTTCATTGGTAATGGCCGCCTGCCTAGTCCTGTTATAGGTCAGGGTCAGGTCGGCAATCATATCGTTTGCATTATCCGTGGCGCTCTCCATAGCCATCCGCCTGGCCGCATGCTCGCAGGTGGCCGACTCGATGATCGCGTTATAGATCATAATTTCTACATATTTCGGTATGAGGTAATTGAACACCTCCTGAACCGAAGGTTCGTACTCCACTTCCTTGTACAACATGTGTGTGTACGGGTCCCCTTCGATCGTCAACGGGAGGATGGTCTGGTCATACACCCTCTGCTCCAAGCTGCTGACAAAGGAGGTGGCCACCAGGATAATCTCATCTACTTCCCCTCTGTTGTACATTTCAATGAGGGGCCGGCTGATCTCCTGGGTTTCCACAAAGGTAATGTCCTCGGGAGGCAGGCAATATTCGCTGAGAACCTCTATATTTCTTCGCGCAAAATAGTCCCTGGCTTTGCTGCCGATGGCAACGATCAGAGGGGGCTCCTCCTCCTTGTAATGGTCGAAGAGCTTTTGCGTATGTTTGATCACATTGCTGTTGAAGCTGCCGCAGAGCCCTCTGCAGCTGGAAACAACAATGTATGCGGTTCTCTTGATCTCCCGGCTGCCCCGCAGGTAGAGCTGGGGCACATCCTCCGTATTGTGAAACACTTCTTCGATGGATTCGGTAATATAGTGGAAATTCTGCCGGCTCTTTTCGAAGATGTTCTTTGCCTTCCTGAGCTTTGCAGCGGAAACCAGCTTCATCGCATTGGTGATATGCTCCATGCTGTTGATGCTCTTGATCCTCCGCTTGATATCTCTCATATTGCTTCCGGCCATTGCAATTACTCCCTTCCGCCCAAAGCTATCTTCTCATCCCGCCGAATTCCTCTTTGAATTCCAAGATAGCAGCGCGAAGTTTGGCCTCTGTGGCCTCTTCCAGCTTGCCGGTGGATTTGATTTCTTTGCCTACTTCGGGATATTGAGTATCCATGAAATCATAGAATTCCTTTTCAAAATCACGGATGGACTCCACGTGGATGTCTTCCAGATAGTTGTTGGAGGCGGCAAAGATAATCATGACCTGATGCTCTACTTTGATGGGGGAATACTGCCCTTGCTTCAGGATTTCCATGAGGACACGGCCGTGGTCCAGACGCTTTTTTGTGTCCTTATCCAGGTCGGAGCCGAACTGGGAAAACCCGGCCAGCTCTCTGTATTGGGCCAGCTCCAGACGGACTTTGCCGGAGACTTTCTTCATGGCCTTGATCTGGGCATCTCCGCCTACCCGGGAAACGGAAATACCCGAGTTTACCGCAGGCCGCTGTCCGGAGAAGAACAGTTCCGTCTCCAGGAAAATCTGGCCGTCGGTGATGGAAATCACATTGGTGGGAATGTAGGCGGAAACGTCTCCCGCTTGGGTTTCGATGATGGGCAGAGCCGTGAGCGAGCCGCCACCCAGGTCGTCGGACAATTTGGCGGCACGCTCCAAAAGCCGGCTGTGGAGATAGAATACA
>CAYOYO010000093.1:0-7228 GCA_964408195.1 uncultured Oscillospiraceae bacterium
CGTGTAGTGGGTTGTGGCAAAGGTTTTCGCACCTCTGCTGTATAGCTCCGTCAAGATAGAGATGGCCAGTGCCGCTCCTTCCGTAGGATCCGTACCTGCTCCCAGCTCGTCCAGGAGGACCAGGGTATACCCGTCGGCTTCCCGGATGATGTCTACGATATTTCTCATGTGAGATGAGAAGGTGGACAGACTCTGTTCGATACTCTGTTCATCGCCGATATCGGCAAATACGTTTCGGAATACGGGGATGGTGGTTCCCGGTGCTGCGGGAAGGTGAAGGCCCGAATGGGCCATGAGAGCAAAGAGCCCCACTGTCTTCAGAGTTACGGTCTTCCCTCCCGTATTTGGACCGGTAATCACCAGGGTGTTAAAGCCCTTGCCGGAGCTTACGGAAATGGGTACCACCGTCTTCTTGTCGATGAGGGGATGCCGCCCCTCTCGAATATTCAAAACACCGTCTTTATTGATTTCCGGGGGTTCCCCTTTCATCTTGGCGGAAAGCTTTCCCTTCGCAAACATGAAATCCAGCTCCACCAAGATTCGTTGATTGTTCTTGATCTCGTCCCCCGCTTCACCCACCTCTCGTGACAATTCACTCAGGATGCGGTAGACTTCTTTCTTCTCGGCCAGTTCCAGTTCCCGCAGCTCATTGTTCATATTGACAATGGCCTGAGGCTCTATGAAAAGGGTAGCTCCTGTGGAGGACTGGTCGTGGACAATGCCCGAGAACCTTCCCTTGTGCTCCTGCTTTACGGGGATTACATACCTTCCCTGCCGCATGGTCACTATGGTATCCTGCAAAAGGTTCCGGTTGTCCGCAGAGGTGAGAATGCTGCTGAGTTTGTTTCGGATGGCCTCGTTCTGGAGTCCGATTTTCCGTCGAACGCTCTTAAGCTCCGGGCTGGCGCTGTCTGCCATCTCGTCTTCCGACAGGATGCAGCGATCGATTTCATCTTCCAGCCTTTTTTTTACGGATATCAGAGCAGCCAGTTGGTCAATCTTTTTCAAAGGAGGCAGATCGCTCTTCAGAAAAGCCGCCGCATGGCGGGCTGCCTGGAGGTTGTATAATACCTCCAACAACTGCTTCATGGTGAGAACGCCACCCTTTTGTGCCAGAGTTACCCATCCGCCGATGTCGTAGAATCCCCCCAGGGGTAGTGCTCCTTTATGCATAATAACGGAAACCGCTTCTGTGGTCTCCGCCATCCTCTCCCTGATTTCATATTCGTCCCGGGACGGCAGCAGCTCTTCAATGATCTTTTGCGTCATGGAAGAAGCAGCTTCCTGTCGGAGCAACTCTTTTATCTTGTCGTATTCTAAAACTCTGTATGCCTTATCATTCATCTTCTTATTCTGCTTGCTTTTGGTTTTTCCTGCAGCGGTCCAACTCTCCCTTTAATCGAATGTTCTCCATCTGCAGATCGAAAAAGCTGCTCTCCATCTCTCTGCATTTGCTTTCCAGCTCTTTGATAATTCTGCAACTCTGAAAACACCAATATTGTGACGGAGGAATCCTTCTCCTCATCCTGAGAGGTGATCCTGCTTGTAAGGTTTTCGTTTTTCTGCCGGAGGCTTTCGTTTTTTTGCTCCAGTTCACGAATCCTGGTGAGCAGCTCCTGACATTCCGCTCTTTTTTCATCGTAGGATCGCTGCAGTTCCTCCCTGTTTTCTACAGCAGACTGAGCGTTTTCCTTGTATTGCAGAAAGTTCTTTTTTGCTTCGTCCCAAAGCTGGACATAATGCTGTGCATCTTTTTCCAGCTGTTGATTTTTGCCTTTCAGCTCGTTGACACTCTCCATGGACCGGTAATACTCATCGGCACAGTTTACGGCAGCCAGCACCGCGAGCGAAGATGCGGGGCAGGAAGGCAATCCTTTTGCCAGCCCATGCATGGCACGGTCTACATGATCCGCCACCCTGATAATATGATCTCTTGGCATTTCACCGGAAATGGTAAATTCCTGACCATAGATCTTTACCTGTACTCTGTTCCTTTCCTCCATCATGATGCCTCCTGTCCCGGGAAATCCGGGAATTGCTATAGATCCCGCAATACTGCATGCAGTTTTTCATGCAACGCCTTTAGAATCGATTCGTGTACCTTGTTGACTTCCGTGTCCGTCAGCGTCCTGTCCGAAGCCCGGTAAGTCAGATTGAAAGATACGCTCTTCTTCCCGGCAGGTACTTGCTTCCCCCGATAAATATCAAAGAGCTCTACCTTTTCCAGCAATCCGGCTCCGTTGCCCTCAATGACGGCTTTCATGGACGATACGGTAATATCTTCCTCGGCCAGCAGGGAAATGTCTCTGGCCGTGGACGGGTATCTGGGAAGAGGGCTGTAATAGTGTTCGGTATCGGCCATATCGGCTATCCGTGTGAAGTTCAACCGGCAGCACCAGACCTTCACGCCAATGTCGTACTTCTCCAGCACATCCGGGTGAATCTCGCCGATTTCACCTATTTTTTCGCCGCCATTTAATATAAGAGCACACCTTCCCGGATGATAGGTTCCCAGTGCGGATTCTGCCTTGTACTCTGCTTTATGGATTCCCATTTTGAGCAGGAGTTCTTCCACTGCTCCCTTCAGGGTAAAAAAGTCTTCCCCTTCTCCGTAACAGGCAATGCATAGATTTTCCGTCTCCCGAGGCAGGTCTTCCGTTCTCGGCATTTTATGAAAGGTATTTCCCAGTTCAAAAGCTCTTGCCCGGGAAATGTTCCTGCTTGCATTTCTCGCCAGCACCTCCATCATGTTGGGAGTGAGGGTGGTTCTCATGACGCTGTTTTCCTCACCCAGAGGATTGAGAAGGCGGACCATATCTCTTTCCTCGCTATCTTTTTCCATGCAGATGTTGTCTACGCCTTTTGGACTCACAAAGGAATAGGTCTGTATTTCGCTGTAACCCATTCCCACCAGAGAATCCTTCGCCAGATCTCTTAGCTGCTGCAATCTGGTTTTTCCCGATTCGCTGTTTCCTCTGGGCAGTGTGGAGTTGAGCTTATCATAACCGTAAATCCTGGCAGCTTCTTCAACAAAATCGATTTCCTTTTGAAGATCCAGCCTGACGGAAGGAGCCCAAACCCGGATGATGCCGTCTGCAGCTTCTGTTTTCATCTGAAGGCTCCGGAAGATTCCGTCCAGTTGGTCGATAGAAAGCTTTGTTCCCAGTATTTGATTCACCCGGTCCACCCTTACCGAGACAGGGGATACCTGGACTTTTTGCGGATAAACGTCTACGGCTCCCGCTGCCACCGTCCCGGCACCCAGGAGTTCGATGAGACGGCAAACACGATCTGCAGCGATACCTGCAAGTTCGGGGTCCACGCCCTTCTCAAACCTGGCGGACGCCTCCGTGCGAAGGCCCAGCTTCTTTGAGGTGTTTCGAACGCTGTCAATTTGAAAGTTTGCAGACTCGATGACGATGGTAGTTGTATCTCCTACGATTTCGGAATTCAATCCTCCCATGACCCCGGCTATGGCCACTGCCCGCTCTCCGTCCCGGATCATCAGCATGTCCGCAGACAGCTTTCGCTCTGTTCCGTCCAGGGTGGTGAATACTTCCCCGTCATGAGCCGTGTCTACGCAAATCCTGCTGCCCTTTATATTTCGGATGTCGAAAGCATGGATAGGCTGTCCGTATTCCAGCATGATGTAATTGGTGATATCGACAATATTGTTGATGGGGCGCATCCCCGCATACATGAGCCTCTTTTGGAGCCACCAGGGGGACTGGGAGATCTTCACGTCATTGACCACTCTGGCCACATAGCGTTTGCATAGCTCTGGTTTATTGATTTCTACGGAAATATAGCTATCCGTTCTTCCATCTTCGTGAGTACACCTGCTGTCCGGATATTTGACTTCCCCGCCAAAGGTGGCAGCGGCCTCTCTCGCCATTCCGATCATGGACAGGCAATCGGGACGGTTGGGTGTGATCTCAAAATCAATCACATGGCCCTTAAGTTCCAATGCTTTTACAATATCCATACCCAGTGGGTATTCCTTGTCCAGAATAAAAATCCCGTCTTTGTGAGCAACCGGAATCACCTTGTCATCATAGCCCAGTTCCTTGGCGGAACACAACATACCGGAGGATTCCAAACCTCTCAGTTTCCCTCTCTTGATTACAGTACCGTCCGGAAGTTTGCCTCCGTGAAGAATTACAGGCACGTAGGCACCTTCAAAAACATTTCCCGCACCGGTGACGATCTGCACCGGCTCCTCGCCCCCCACATCTACGATGCAAACCAGCAGTTTGTCTGCCTGGGGATGCTTCTCGATGGACTCGATTCTGCCCACTACTACGTTTTCGATCCCTTTTCCGTATTCTTCCACGGTTTCTATATTGGAGCCGGACATAATCATCCGTTCACAAAATTCTTCAATGCTCTTATCAACGGGACAATATTCATCCAGCCATTCTTTGTATACTAACACTTCGTTCCCTCCTGTTTGATAACGGCCAGGACTCTTTAACGAGGACCGGCCTATTTGAACTGCCCGATAAACCGCAAGTCGTTTTCATAAAAAAGACGGATATCGTCTACCCCGTATTTCAGCATGGCGATTCTCTCTACGCCCATACCGAAGGCAAAGCCGGTGTATTTTTCCGTATCCACGCCTCCTACCTCCAGAACGTTTGGGTGTACCATGCCGCAGCCCAGGATTTCAATCCAGCCACTGCCTTTGCAGACCCTGCATCCCTTGCCTCCGCATTTGAAGCAAGACACATCCATCTCTGCACTGGGTTCGGTGAAAGGGAAGAAATGGGGACGGAAGTTGGTCTTGGCGTCAGAACCGAAAAGCTGCTTGGCAAAGGAGTCCAAAGTCCCTTTCAGGTCAGCCATGGATACGCCTTCGTCTACCAGGAGCCCCTCTACCTGATGGAACATGGGGGAATGGGTAGCATCGGGGGTATCGCAACGGAAGCACCTTCCCGGAGAGATGATCTTGATGGGAGGCTTCTGTTTCAGCAGAGTCCTCGCTTGAACCGGGGAGGTCTGGGTTCGTAGCAGGATTTCATCGTCGATATAAAAGGTGTCCGTCATATCCCTGGATGGGTGGTTTGGAGCTGCATTGAGCGCATCAAAATTGAAGTAGACCGTTTCCACCTCAGGGCCTTCAGCGATGGAGTAGCCCATATTCATAAACACCTTTGAAATTTCGTCGATGGTTATGGAGATGGGATGTTTTGTCCCAAGAGGTCTCTGCTTACCCGGCTCTGTCACATCGATGCGTTCCGCTCTGAAACGGATATCCTTTTCCGCTTGCTTTACTGCGGCAAACCGCTCCTCCAACATGGCCTCAATCCGGCCCCTGGCCTGGTTGGCTGCCTGTCCGAGGACTTTCCGCTCCTCCGGGTCCAGGGTTCCCATGGATCTGAGTATCTCCGTGAGTTGTCCTTTTTTGCCCAGCAGGCGAACCCGGATTTCCTCAATGTCTGCCATGGTAGACCCTTTGGCCAACTGTTCTTTTGCATCCTGTAATATGGCTGTCAACTTCTTTTGCATGATGGATTTTCTTCCTCCGCTTCTTTATGGAAATTTTGTCTGAATGCTTCATACATGAGAATTCCTCCGGCTACCGCCGCATTGAGGGACTCTACGGGGTTCTGCATGGGAATCTTGATTCGGATGTCCGACATGTCCAGGAAGGTCTTGCTCACACCTCCCGCTTCGTTGCCGATGACGAAAGCCATGTCCCCATCCATCGGTACCCGGAAATAATAGCTGCTGCAGTAAGGGGTAGCCACTACCACCCGTTTCCCTCGGCTGTGAAGCAGTTTCACCATTTCCCCGGGGTCTTCCGAAAGCAGCAAGGGTAGTCGAAACAGAGATCCCGCTGCTGCTCGCACCACCTTAGGGCTGTAAAGATCCACCGTTCCCTTCAGGGCTATGATCCCCCCGCAACCGGCAGCCTCAGCGGTCCGTAGCAGAGTGCCCGCATTACCCGGATCCTGTATACGGTCCAGCACAAGGAGATTGCCCGGGCTAACTGCATTGCTCGCCTCAAAGAAACCATCTTCGTCAAAGAATCTACAACGCATGATGGCTGCAAGGCCCTGTGGGGTTTGGGTATCCATGAGCCTGTCAAAGATCTTGTCCTCTAAGAGGACGGCTTTTACGGACTTTTTCCGGGATAGCTCAATAATGGTTGCCAACTCCTTGTCGGTTCCCTGGCTGTATGAGGATTCCCTGATCAGGAGGACTTCCATGTCATCTGCTCTGCCAAGGCCTTCTCTGCACAGGTTAAGACCTTCTATGAGATAGGCTCCCTCTTCTTCCCGGCCCTTCCGTTGTTTCAGGCTCATAGCTCTTTTTATTATGGGGTTCTCGGTGGATTGGATCTGTTTCATGACCCTCCTTTTGGGAAAACGATTGTTAAACGGAAAAAGCCGGTGGGTTTACCGGCTTCCGTTTCCTTGAATCTTTTAGTAGTTTCTGTTCTTATCCTTGTTGAGGAAGGACGGTATTGTGAAGTCGGTAGTATATTTCTTTTCAAACCCATAATCATCTGACGTACCGGCCTCCTCCGACTCCTCCCCGGAATCCGCCTTTTGATCCTGGGTCTTGCTGTCGTCTCCGCTACCGGGGCGTATAATATCACGATTTCCTCCGGAGATTCTCTCGGACCCTCTGTCTTCAAAGCCGGTGGCGATGACGGTGATAATGATTTCATCCTGCAGTTCTTCCTTAACGGATGCACCGAATATGACGATGGCATCCTTGTCAGCGGACTTCTCGATCTGATCTGCCGCTTCGTTGACTTCCAGCATGCCCAGATCGTAACCGCCCATAATATTCAGAAGAATGGCCTTTGCCCCTCCTATGCTTGTCTCAAGCAAAGGACTCTCGATAGCATCCTTGACTGCCTCCTGAACTCTTTTTTCCCCTTTTCCTCGGCCTACGCCCATATGGGCGATGCCTCTGTCGCTCATCACCGTGCGCACATCGGCAAAATCCAGGTTAATCAGACCGGCTTCCGCGATAAGATCCGATATGCCCTGGACTCCCTGCTTCAGTACCTCATCGGCCATGTTGAAAGCTTCCAGCATAGTGGTGTTCTTCTCCGAGATCTGGAGAAGCTTGTCGTTTGGCACCACTACCAAGGAGTCTACGTACTTTTTCAGGAATTTGATACCCAGGTCCGCATGGTCCCTTCTCTTTTTTCCCTCAAAGGTAAAGGGTTTGGTTACCACACCAACAGTAAGAATTCCTGCGTCCTTGGCGG
>CAYOYO010000094.1:0-7225 GCA_964408195.1 uncultured Oscillospiraceae bacterium
TCACATGGGGCTTCGTACGCTCAAATTTCGATTTCGCCATTGTGGTTTTCCTCCTAAAAAATGCATTTAATAGTGGTTTACAGCAACTTTGCGTATCGAGCTCGTCAGCCCGGCAGATATCACTGTAAAATTACATAGGACATCCTCCAAGGGAAATTTGCCTTTTGCCGAAGGATGCCCGTGAACGATGGAGCTGTTGAGCAGATTCGAACTGCCTACCTCATCCTTACCAAGGATGTGCTCTACCTACTGAGCTACAACAGCATATGTCCCTTTGCACTTTTCACATTGTACTATACCAAAATCCGGGTGTCAACCTATTTTACAGGGCTATTTTGCGGGACGTTTCAGTGGCATTTAAAGCCCCGATTTATCCGTTGCCGCTGAGAATCAGCGCAAGTTTTCTCTTTGTCCTCTGAATGGCATTGTCAATGGATTTCGAAGGTTTCCCCAAGCAGTCTGCAATCTCTTTGTAGGTCCTGCCCCCCAGATAATGACTCCAGACAATGGATTCAAAGTCGCTCAAGGCATTTCCGCTGCAGGTCCCGATCCGGTTCAGGGATTCTTTTATGAGAATCAAAGCCTCCGGGTCCGAATCACTGTCGGAGGACAGGGTCTCAGCCAAGGTTATGATATGGTCCTCGTCGGAAATGGGTTTATTAAGCGACACGGACATATTCAGGGGTGAATGCTTTCTGCGGCCTGCCTGTTTAATGGCAGAAAGAATCTGTCGATTAATGCACAGGTCGGCAAAGGTACGAAAAGAAGTCTGCTTGGACCCGTCAAAACTACGAATGGCTTTGAAGATGCCGATCATTCCCTCCTGCACAATGTCATCCCGATCGGCTCCCACGATAAAATAAAGGTGTGCCTTGGTTTTCACAACCTCCTTATATTTCCGTATCAGGGATTCCTCCGCCTCCACATCTCCGTTCTGAGCCAAACCCACCAGTTCTTCTTCGGAAGGGTCCGGCATGCCATCCTGTCTGTCCAATTTACTGTTTCCTTTTTCTCTGTCTTACTATTTCATACATGAGAATCGCCGCTGCGTTGGAAGCATTCAGCGAAGAAATGCTGCCTGCCATGGGGATTTTGAGGATGAAGTCACATTTTTCGCGGACCAGTCTGCTCAAACCGCTTCCTTCTCCTCCGATGACTATGGCCACAGGGCCGGTGAGATCCGCTTCATGATAGATGCTGCCATCCATATGGCACCCCCCGATCCAAATACCCTTTTCTTTCAGGGAATCGATGGTCTGCCCCAGATTGGAGACCCTGGCCACAGGAATATATTCCACGGCTCCTGCCGAGGCCTTGGCCGCCGCATCCGTCAGACCCACAGCCCTTCGCTTGGGTATTATGATGCCGTGTGCACCCGCACCGTCTGCCGTTCGAAGGATTGCTCCCAAATTGTGGGGGTCTTCAATCCCGTCAAGAAGGATGAGAAAGGGTTCCTCTCCCCTGATTTTCGCCCGCTCCAGCAGATCCTCCACCTGGTAATAGCCGTAGGAAGCCACATAGGCTATTACTCCCTGATGGGGGCTCCCTTGGGACACCTCTGCAGTGATTCTATCCAGTGCCGTTTTATCCGCATACTGTATGAAAATCTTTGCATCCCTGGCCATTGCCTCAATCTTCTTGATTGATCCTTCCCCGCCCTTCTGCATCAAGAGTTTCTCAATCTCCCGACCGTTTTTCAACGCTTCCAGCACCGGATTTCTTCCAAACAATAGATTGCTCAATTCTTTCTCCTCTGTTTACGACTTACTCAGGCTGTTGACAGTCAGTGGGGGGAGAGCATATATAGGATAAACTCCCCGCCGTCCTTACATACTCTGTAAAACGATAGGTTAATCCATTTTCCGTCACCGGGTCGCTTTCATGGACCAGTTCCCAGTCCGGGTCCTCATCCAGGTTGACGAAATACTTGTCCGCGGGAAAAACCGCATCAATCTTTGTCACATAAGCCTTGTCACAATAGGGAAGAAACTCCCTGTAAATTTGCTCCCCGCCTATAATAAATACATCCTCTCCATCACAGCCCGAAAGGCACCGGAACAGATGTTCCGGTGAACAGCAAATCTCGCAGATAGCTGGGTAATCCGCTCTGGTAGTCAGCACAATATTGTTCCGCCCGGAAAGAGGTCTCCCGCCGGGAAAGGACTCAAGGGTCTGCCGACCCATGACCACCGTCTTGCCTATGGTTTTTTCTTTAAAATATTTTAAATCGCCGGGCAGATGGGCCAGAAGACTCTTGTCTTTTCCGATTGCCCAGTTTCGATCCACAACTACGATTGCTTTCACCGGTTCTCCTTTTTCGCGAGGGTCTGCTCTCCGTCACACAGCCACGGGGATATTTTTAATCTGAGGGTTGGTCTGATATTCCTCAACAATGACATGTTCCGGTCTGAAATCATAAAAGTCTTTGACCTCCGGGTCAAGATGCACCCGTGGCGCCGGATAGGAAGGCCTCCTCAGCATTTCCTCCACCAGAGGGATGTGCCTGTCATAGATATGGGCATCCGCAATCACATGGACAAACTCACCCGGCTTCAGGCCGCTGACCTGAGCAAACATCATAACCAGTACTGCGTATTGTACCACATTCCAACTGTTCGCTACCAATACATCCTGGGATCTCTGATTGAGGATAGCGTTGAGCCTGTTTTCCGTCACGTTGAAGGTCATGCTGTAGGCACATGGGTAAAGCGCCATTTCATGCAAATCTTGGAAATTGTATAAATTGGTCATAATCCTCCGGCTGTAAGGGTTGTGACGAAGGTCATAAAGCACTCTGTCAACCTGATCCATTTCGCCTTCCGGATATTGATGCCTCACAGCCAGCTGATAGCCGTACGCCTTGCCGATAGAGCCCTTTTCGTCGGCCCATGCGTCCCAGATATGGCTGTTTAGCTCCCCAATGTTATTGGATTTCTTCTGCCAGATCCACAGGAGTTCATCCACCGCAGACCTGATGGCTGTGGGCCTCAGGGTCAGTGCGGGGAACTCCTCACGCAAATCGTAGCGGTTTACTACACAGAATTTTTTAATGGTATGGGCCGGGGAACCGTCTTCCCATTTTGCTCGAACCACCTGTCCTTCCGAAGAATACCCATGATCGATAATGTCTCTGCACATGGTTTTGAATATTTCATCTGCCCTGCTCAAAGGTTTGCCCCCTTCCTCAAAAGACCAGATACTTTAATGCAACAAGTGCAAGTGCCCCCAATGTAATAAGAACCATGACTTTTTCGCTCCCTGTCCATGGCGTCCCGGTGCCGCTTTGCTTTTCTTTCCGATATCTTTCATCCGCTTCTTTTGTAATCTCTCGGTTTATCAGATAATATTCCCCGATTCTGTCCCGGAATCTATTTCGGATCTGTTTTTTGCCCATTGCTGTGTTTCACACTCTCCATCGCTGCGTCTATGATTTCTTCCATCCTGGATCTTTCTCCCGCCAGATACAGATACCCGATCAGGGCTTCGAAAGCCGTAGCCCACTTATACAGCACCGGGTCCGCATTTTTGGGTTTCGTGGAAATCTTTTTATTCCTTGCCCGTTTTACAAGGCCCAGCTCCTCTTCGGAAAGGCTGGGAAGAAGCTGCTTCATGGCCATAGCCTGGGCCTCTGCCCTCACATATTTAACAGCAGCCTTGTGAAGTCTGTCCGCATCCCCTTGTAACCTCTGGATAAGGCGGGTCCTCACATAGGTTTCATAGACCGCATCTCCGAGAAAAGCAAGAGCCGTTGTGTTCATATAAAGCAGATTTGCCGATTCCATGTTTCCCTTTTCCGCCTGTGGCTTTTCTGTGATTTATTGTTGAAAATATTATCACACCGTAGGGGTAAAAGCAAACTGTAGGAATAAAAATATCATCCCTGTTCGGTAAAAACAAAAGGGTAGCAATTCACATGCCACCCTGTCTAATCCATCTCCCTTCCGTCTACCGATTTAGACATATCCCAGCAGCCTTGGGAGAAACAAGGAAATCCCCGGGAAATATGTTGTAATGATCAAAGTGGGAACCCATGCAAATGCTATGAAGTACATGGTAGGTCCCAGCATCTCGTTTATGGGTGTGTTGCCTATCCTGGAGCCCAGATATAAGAAGGGGGCTGTAGGCGGGGTTACTCCTCCAAGACCTAAGTTCACTCCGACGATTGCCGAGAAATGAACGGGATTTATTCCTATCTCCATGGCCACAGGCAGCAGTATGGGCGTAGTCAGAAGTATGGCGCTGGTATCGTCCATAAGCATACCTATTATTATAAGGAAAAGATTTAACATCAGCGTCAAAACGGCAGGATTGCTGGATATGGAAGTCATCACATTCAGGATCATCTGGGGAAGGTTTTCCATCACATATAACCTTGACAGCATCATGACAGACAGGAGCATAATCATAATCACCCCTGCGGTGGTTCCCGCTTTCACTAGGCCTTCCTTGAAGTTTTTCCTGTCCAGTCCTTTATAGAGCCAGATGCCCACGGGAATGGTATAGACAACGGAAACAGCCGCTGCTTCAGTAGGTGTCATGAATCCACCGTAAATACCTCCCAGAATAATCACCGGAGCAATCATAGCAGGAATCGCACGGGTAGTCCTCTTACCCAAAGTTTTACCAAATTCTCCTTTCGGTATCTTATCGGACAGCTTGATATCTTTGTTTTTCCTCAGTAACCAGAAGTTGACGGAACTGAGCAGTATGATAAGGACAACCCCAGGGCCCACAGTGGCCAGGAAGCAGGCGAGAACAGATTGACCTCCTACAAATGCATAAAGAATCTGGTTCAGGCTTGGCGGGATCAAGAGCCCCAGAAGAGCTGCACTTGAAATCAATGCCGCCGAAACACCTCTGGGATAGCCTGCCGCTGCCATCCTTGGGAGCATGATGGCGCCGATGGCAGAAAGTGTGGCGAAACCGCTTCCGGAAATTGCTCCGAACAGACCACAGGATACCACCATTACAGCCCCCAGGCCCCCTTTGACTCTTCCTATGAACACGTCTACAAAGTTAATCAGACTCTCACCGATCCCGCTTCTTTCCATAAGTTCGCCTGCTAAGACAAACAAAGGTATGGCAATCAGTATCAGGGAACTAACCTGAGCGTAACCATAGGGAAGAAGAAAGGTATAGTCATATCCTCCGAGCCATACCAGAGATAGGGAGGATGCAAAAAATGCAAAAGGTATGGGGACTCCCAATAAAAGCACTATAATAAGAATTGAAATAGCAATGATGATAGCCATATACTATACCTCCCCTTCTGTACCCGGCCCCGAAATGTCCGCGTTTTTTTTCTTTCCATATTTCACAACAAACCCCTTGACCTCATCATAGAGGTACACAGTGTTATAGAAAGTCGCAACAGCCAGTCCGAAAAGCATGGCTGATTGAGAAACGGTCATCGGAATCCTCCAGGTGGGAGTTTTTGTGCCCATTACGATAGTCCACTGCACTAATTCAATTGCCCAAGTCAAAAACATGAACCCAAGTACAAGGGTTAATACATTTCTGATCAGCCCAAAGATGTCTTTCGTTAATCCTTCCTTCATCATTATTTTTAAGATTTCTGCCGTTATGTGGCTCCTTTCGAAGCTTCCATTGGCTGTCCCAAACATATATAGCCAAATAGCAAATGCTACCAGAAACTCTTCATAACCGCGGAAATCCACACTTATTGCCCGTGTCACGGTTGCCGCGAAAGTAATCAGAACTACTCCAAGCCCGCAAACTATTAATCCAAACCGTAGTAGTTTCTCAAGCGCCAGCCAGAACTTCGTTTTCTCCAGTTTGTTCACGGCGTCCTCCTTTAGATTACTTGTAGTATCAGAGAGGATTGAATCCATCTCTCCTCTCTGATACTACATTTCTACACTACTTAACCTGACATTTCACGAAATCACAGCAACCCGACCTCTCTCCGGAACCCGTCCATGAGTTCTTTGGTCAGAAGTTCTTCTATGGCAGGCCAGCTGGTTTCCCTGACAAAGTCGGCATAAACCTGAACCTGTTCCGGGGTAAATTCTATGACCTCCACGCCATAATCGTCTTCCAGTTTCTTCATGTATACTCTTTCGTTTTCTTCCGCTTTGGTGAAGCTGCTGAGGCTTTGTTCTTGGAACACCGCGGTAACTATCTCCTGGTCTTCGGGAGTCAACTTACTTAAACTCTTTTCGCTCATCACATAACTGGTGGCCTCTGCATGGATGTAGTTCACATACATGTAGTTAATCATCTCTCCCACCCAGGCATAGTTCATGTTGGGAGTACCTCCCACCCAGCCGTCAACAACATTGGTCTGAATCGCTGTAGGAACCTCGCCGTAGGCGATAGAAACAGGGCCGAATCCCAAATCTTCCATGGATTGATAAAAAGTGACCATGGATGGAGATCTGCTCTTCACATATTTATTTGTTCCCGGAGTGAACAAATCCGTGGGTTCTTTCACATAACCCAGACCGATGAACCCTTCAAGGACAATCCCCAGGAACTTGACATCTGTCGTCTCCGTTATCTTTCCCAACTCCTGACACATGAAAGAATCCGGAGCATAGAGCCTCTTCACCTCTTCGTAACTCGTTGCGTAAAAGGGAAGATAAGGGGCTCCCAGTCTTGGGTCTATCGCTTCGGGAATGGTAATCTGGGCAAGGTCAATGGTTCCCCTTACCACTTCTTCGTAAACTGTGTTATAATCACCCAGAGCTCCGGCACCGAAGTACTGCACCTTAACCCTGCCTTCCGTTCTTTCTTCCACCATTGCACAGGCATCGTTATTGAGACCTGTAGCTATATGCTCCGTAGGTGCGTCTGATGCCAACCTCAGCACAATCGGGTTGTCAGCAGAGTATTCAACTGCCTCACCTTCTCCGCTTCCTCCACTGCCCCCTCCGCCGCAACCGGCAAAGCTGGCCAGAACCATTGAACACACCAGAAACAAGGCTACCAATTTCTTTCGGTTCATTAACATCTCCTCCTCTATTCAATACCGATACAGAATGGGCACACCTTTTCGCTGCACCCCTCTTACATTCTATTCCGAAAAGCTGACACCTTTCAGAATATTTAATCACATTATATACCCAGATCCTTAATTTCGCAATACTTTAAATATTCTCATTTTTGCATAGAAATGAAGGTTGCTCGCCTTACACCCTAATTCCGAAGCCCTAATTCCGAAGCAATAATTTAAAATAAAGCTGCGCTTAGCCTTGCAATTGCA
>CAYOYO010000095.1:0-7179 GCA_964408195.1 uncultured Oscillospiraceae bacterium
TCACGGAAATTAAAGAGACACATGGCTATCACTACACAGCTGCAGGCCATTGCACCGATTGAAGATGCGGTGCTCTTACCGAAAGCGTTACATAAATGAATCAAAAGAGCCATGAGAATGCAAACCGAAAGAATCTGGATCCCGAAAGCGATGCTGTGGGAGATTTCACGAAAAAAATAACCAATAACTGCGTGAATCATCTGATTCATGTCAAAGAGAGGCTCTCCATTGATAAGACCGGAAAGGATTTCACTCACACTAGGCTGGCTTAACCCCAGGCCTCCACCTCTCCCTGCCAACTCTTCCAGGACATCCAAATCAAGCGCTTCCAGCTGTTCATTGATAATATTTTTATAATCCATAGTTTGCCTTATCCCTTTAGTAGCTTTGTCAAGGTTTCCAGTACCGACATCATTACCGGAACTGCGATGTAAAAAATGATTACTTTCCCTGCCAACTCAACTTTCGACCCGATTGCTTCCTCACCGGCATCTTTGCATACTTGTGCCACAAAATCAGCAATGTAAGCAACCGCCAGGATTTTCAGAAGAATGGGAAAAAATGCCTTTCCATAGCCTACTTTTTCATAAACAGAGCCGAGAAAATCAAAGACGGAATTAATCTGAAACAGGATAGCTCCGAATATGATAAGTACCGTTGCAATAACAGGGTAAATTGCAGCTTCGGGCTTATACTGACGGATCAAAGATGTTGTGATAACACCGCACAATGCGGCTGCTGCAATTTGAAAAATATCCATTTTCTTCTTACAGTCTGAACATGGTCTTTACTGTGACGAAAAAATCATTGACCATCTGAATGATGATCACAAGTACGACAATAATGCCGGCCAACGTGGTCATCATGGCCTGATCCTCACGCCCTGCCCGTATGAGCACCTGATTGAGAACAGCTACAATAATCCCGATCGCTGCAATTTTAAAAATGATATCTACATCAATATCCATCGTACTTCCTTTCCTGAATTCACCGTTTTAGCAGAGCTTCCGTCACAGCAAGAGAATGACCGCCATTGCCCCGGAAGCTGAACCAAGAGCCCGGTAAACCCTTTCTCTTGTCTTCTGGTCTTTTTCCGCTTCATTTCTTTGTCTTTCCAGACCCTTAAACAAATGGGCAAACATAGATCGCTGGTTTTCCATATCCGTCTTTCCCAGCTCGATGCCTGCATGGATTACAATATCCAGATCCTCCGAGGTGAGGGCACTCTCCCTATATACATGATTTACTGCCTTCTCCCAGCTACTGTAGAAATCATATTGTTCCTCCTTCGCCAGAAAAGACAGGACAGAGAGAAGAAAATCACCGGCTTTTCCCGGAGCAGTGATAGCAAGACGATCCATGAGCTGTGGAAGAGGCTCACTCCGGTATTCCATTTCCGCTTCCATAATTCTCAGCACCAACATGAGGTCTTGAAGGTGAATGACTCGGTTTTTGTATGGCCTTGCGGCCAGATAGCCGGATCCGATACCTGCTGCCAATATGATGATACAAAGGACTGCCCGAATCATTGTTTCCTCCGTTTGTTTCAGCCCAAAGGCCTGTTTTTCTCATCGGTTACCGATAGAATGGTACCGATTCTCGGCTTGTTTGTCAGGTAGATATACCTCTTGAAAATCCCTGTAGCAGCTAAACTTCCTACGGGAGACCTTAGCAACTCTTCATAATCCTTACCGTGGATTGTGGTCAGGAGACTCACCCCCGCACATAGGGCACCTTCTATTCCGATCAGATCTCCGGGTTTCCCGATTTCGTCTGTTGCAATGATCTGGGGTGACATACCCCGTATCAGCATGAGCATGCCCTCTCCTTTCGGGCAACCGTCCAAGATATCGGTTCTTTGACCAAGATCAAATCCGGGGACACCTTGGCAGCAGCCCGCTATCTCAGACCTTTCATCACAGACTCCTACCCGAAGACCCAGCCCGCTCAAGTTGCGTATGAGGTCTCTCAGAAGGGTTGTTTTCCCGCACATAGGCGGGGACACGATGATGGTATGCAGAAATCCTCCCCTGTCATCAAAAAGCCTGGAAATAAGAGAGTCCGATACACCGATGATCTCTCGACTTCTTCTTAGGTTCAGAGACGAAACTTCCCTGATTGCCTTGATTTGGCCGTCTTCCAGGATAACCTTGCCGCAAACACCAACCCGGTGGCCGCCTTCCATGGTGAGAAATCCCTTTGAGAGTTCATCCTGATACGCGTAAGCAGAGTGATCCATGATCGAGTTAAAAATATCCCGGACGAGTCTGTTTTCCACCGGTTGGCCATATCTGCCCTGCAATCGACGTTCTCTTCCTCCGGCAATGAGAATCACCGGACTCCCCGTCCGAATTCTGATTTCTTCAATCTGCTCCCTTTCCTCTGCTTTCAGGGAATGGATCTCATCTTGCATATCCTTTGGCAATTTGGCCAACAGTCTCTCTACGCTCATGATTTGTCCACCTCTTTTTCCACTGTATGCTTGTACACAGCGGATTATTCCTTCCGGAAGACCGGCAGAATCAGCCACAATAAAAGAACCCCTTTGCACCGCAGGCAAAGGGGCTGTTACAAGCACCGGGACATTTATTCTTCTTCCTTGACATCCTCATCAGGGGTGATGGTGAGCTTGACTTTTTCAATCCTCCGATCTGTGACCTCTTCAATCTTAAACGTCAGGTTGTCCACTTGGATTACAGGATATTCGGTCAGATCTCCTTCCGGTATTTCTCCTAGCTTTTCAAGCAGGAAACCGCCCAGAGTCTCGCTGTTCTCCGATTCCAGATTCAGGTCCAGATCTTCATTCAGGTCATATAAGGAAATGAGGCCGTCTAAAAGATAAATATTCTCATCCAGTTTCGTCAGTTCTTCCTCTTCTTCATCGAACTCATCATCGATATCTCCCATGATCTCTTCTACCAGGTCTTCCATGGTAACGATGCCCGAAAAACCTCCGTATTCATCGATGAGGATGGCAATATGCTGCTTGCTGTTCTGAAGATCTCGGAACAGATCATCTATATTCTTACTTTCTGGAATGAAATAGGGTTTCCTCAATATGTCGCGAATGTTAACATTTTCAAACCCTTTTGACCATGCGGCAATGAGATAGTCCTTGATGTTCAGGATTCCGATGATGTTGTCGCTGTCATCTTCGTAGACAGGAATCCTTGAATAGCGCAGCTCCATAAGTTCATTAATATATTCTTCTTGAGGGTCGTCGATATCGATGGTAAATACATCGGTACGAGGAGTCATGACTTCATAAGCAAGTTTGTCATCGAAAGCAAAGATGCTGTTAATCATCTTGGCGCCGTCTTCCTTTAAAAAGCCGGTCTCCTGCCCCACCTCAACCATGGACATGACTTCGTCTTCGGAAAACCCGTCCTGTTCGTTGGTGGTACGTTGTTTGGTCAGCTTCAGAAGGAGTGTTACGGACGCAGAGAGAAGCCAGACAAAGGGGGCGGCAATTCTGGAAATGAATATGACGGATCCCACGGTAAATCGGGCGATTTTAAGAGAATGCTGCAATGCCATGCGCTTGGGATACAATTCTCCTAATACCAGAGTAAAATAGGAGAGCACTACCGTTACCAGGACTACCGCCGCCTGGGTGGGGTAGGGAACCTTGAGATTGCTGAGAAATACGGCAACATCATCTGACATGCCCGTGGCAGCGGATGCGCTGGCCAGAAAGCCGGCTAATGTAATAGCTACCTGTATCGTTGACAGAAAGCGATTGGGCTGTTCCAAAAAACTCATAATCAGTCTGGCTTTTTTATCCCCTTCTTGAGCCAGTATTTTCACTTTGTTTTTATTTACGGATACGATTGCCATCTCTGCCGATGCAAAGTAAGCATTTAACAGAATCAACAGAGCCAGAAAAAAAAGCTGCAAACCTACTGACATACTCGGGTCAGGACTCGGGTCCATCAAAATTCCTCCTTAAACTACTCCTGTACTGTTTCACCTTCTTAGAGGTTTGTCCGTCTATTTATGCGGAAACGCCGTTCAGATTGCGAATATTATACCATAAATGCGTAAGCATTTTGGTATAATCAGCCATCCGCGTTTTCGGCTTGTTGTGGGCCGAAATGTTCGCGGGGCACTCAATGTATAATATCTACGTCATTGAAATTGTAGATATTATACCACTATTTGGGTTTTGCTACCATACAATTTTCGAAAACCGGGTCGTTTGTCTTGATTTTCAGGATTTGTTGGGCATGCGGGGCACTCTCCAGCGGGATTCCGTCTTCATCAGTCATATATTCGAGGGTCTGTGTAAATGGTTCCATGCCGGGTCCTGTGATCTCGATTTCATCGCCGACTGACATTTTATTGCGCTGTTCTACCAGAGCCAGTCCGGTTTCCGGGTCATAATCCTTCACAATCCCTGTAAAATCATATCCACGGATGTATTGACTGGTCTCATAGTTTTGGTCCTTTTCATCGGGCTTTCCAAAATAGAATCCTGTAGTGTACAACCTGTGGCTTGCTCTTCCCATTTCCGCAAGCCAGCTTTCCCGGAACACCCAGTCCTTCCCTTCTCTCATATATGCGTCAAGGGCCTTTCGATAGGCACCGGTCACCGCTGCCACATAAAACACGCTCTTTATCCTGCCTTCAATTTTAAGGGAATCAAGGCCCGCATCGACGAGCTCCGGAATATGGCGAATCATGCACAGATCCTTGGAGTTGAAGATATAGGTACCGGTCTCATCTTCCATTACGGGATAGCACTCTCCCGGCCGCTGTTCTTCCACAAGGTTATAACGCCATCTGCAAGGGTGGGCACATTCCCCCCGGTTGGCATCTCTTCCCGCCATATAGTTTGAGAGAAGGCATCTTCCCGAATAGGATATACACATAGCTCCGTGAACAAAGGCCTCAAGTTCCAGTGTCTTTGGCGTTCCCCGCCTGATTTCGCCGATTTCCTGCAAAGAGAGCTCTCGGGCCAGAACAATGCGCTTGATGCCCTGACTATGCCAAAAAAGGGCTGACCGTAAATTGGTGGTGTTGGCCTGGGTGCTCAGGTGAAGCACCGCATCCGGCCGGTTTTCACGCATCCATAGAAAGATACCGGGGTCTGAAATCAAAAAAGCGTCGATGGGAATCTCCCGAATCTCATCCATATATTCTTCCAAAGCCCTTAAATCATTATTGCGGGCAAATATATTCAGGGTAAGATAAAGCTTTCTGCCCTTACTGTGGGCATAAGAAACCCCTTGAAACAATCCATCCGGCGTGAAGTTTCGCGAACCTGCTCTTAGGCCGAACCGCTCTCCGCCGCAATAAACAGCGTCAGCTCCGTAATCCACGGCGATTTTCAGTTTTTCGAAATCTCCTGCCGGAGCTAGAAGTTCAATCTTCTTCATCTTTATCCCTTTAATACGCTTATGGCAAGCCCATCTCCCACCGGTAGAACCGTGGTCGTTATCCCCGGAAGATCGGTTATATGATTTAAGTAGGCACGCATGCGATTTACAATGGTCTTGTTCCTGCGGATGTCCAGATACTCATCCGCTGCTGTCATGGCTCTGTATAAGACGTTATCGGCAACGATAACGGTTCCTGGCCTGCATAAATACATACAAAGGTCAAAGATCCGGAGGTAATGACCTTTCGCTCCGTCGATGAAAATAAAATCGTAGCCGGGGGAATCTGTCTCTTCCCTTATGATTTTTTCCAAGGACATTAGGGCATCCCCCTGTATCAGCCGGATTTTATCGTCCATCCCTGCACACCGGAAGTTCTGAAAAGCTTCTCTGCAAAGCGTTTCCTGAAGCTCTAAAGTGGTGATATGACCCACTTGATCCGACATTGCAAAGCACAAGGCAGAATAGCCCACAGCGGTCCCTACCTCTAGGAGCCGGTTGGGTTTTTTCAGAGCAAGAAGGGTTAAAAGGACGGTTTCTATCTCTTTTCCTATTATGGGCACATCCCGGGATTCCGCATCCAGGCGAAGCTCGGCAAGAAAGGGGTTCAAGGGCCGGTACAGCCCTTGAATGTATTGGGTTACTTTCGAATCGGTGATTTCCATAATATGATTATTGTCAATCAATGTAGATTGCCTTATTTCGCAGGTGCTCCTCATAAGTTTTGGAAAAAACGTGAGATCCATCACCTTTGGCTAGAAAATACAGATACTCTGTCTCTTCCGGCCACAGTGCCGCATTGATGGATTCGATGCCCGGGGAGCAAATGGGCGTAGGCGGCAGGCCTTTGATGATGTATGTATTATAAGGAGACTGGATCTGTGTGTCCGCCACAGAGAGAACCGGTTTTTGTTCTCCCAGTATGTACTGCACTGTAGCACAGGATTGGAGAGGCATACCTACTTCTATGCGATTTTTAAAAACGCCGGAGATAACAGGTCGATCCTCCGATACAACAGCCTCTCTTTCAATAATGGATGCCAAAATCATAACTTCATCCAAGTTCAGGTTTTGTTCTTTCATACGCCGGATATGCTCTTCCGTAAATACTTTGTTGAACTGAGAAAGCATCTTGTCTATGATTTCGTGCTCTGTTGCGTTTACAAATATTTCATAAGTCTCCGGATAGAGATAACCCTCAAGACGATTATCCCCAGGTTTTAGTTCCGTAGTAAACCAGTAATCGAATTTCCCCTCACGGATTTCACGAAAAAATGCTTCTCTATTGATGAGACTCTGTTCTTCCAACGTATCAGCGGTCCTTCGCAAATCGTAGCCTTCGGGTATGGTAAAGCGGGTGGTAGGATCACGGCCTTCCAGAAGCTGGTTTATAATTTCATCCATGGTCATTCCCGCACTGAGGGAATACTCTCCTGCTCTGTATTTTCCGTCAAAGCCCTCTATCCTGGATTTGATGCGGAAAATCAGGGAATCGGAAATCAAGCCCTTTGATTCCAATATCTCACCAATACCTCCGGTGCCGGTACCTTTCGGCACATTGACCAAAATAGTTTCCGTGCTGCCGGGTTCCGTTGGCTTACTGCCATTGCTGAGCCAGGTAAAAAAGAACATACCCAGAAGCAATGCCACTAACAGGAATAGAAAGAATAAAAAGAGGATGAATCTTCGTTTTTTTTTGATAGGGGCCATTATAAATCCTTATAAACTTATTCCTTGGACCGGGACAGGTACTCGCCGGATCTGGTATCGATTTGTATCACTTCTCCCTCTTCGATGAAGA
>CAYOYO010000096.1:0-7063 GCA_964408195.1 uncultured Oscillospiraceae bacterium
CCTGACAAGGGGTCTGTCCCCGTGGCCGGAAAATCTGACAGGGGGTCTGTCCCCGTGGTTGATAAAAATGATATAATTAAGGATAATAATTATGAAAATCCGATTGAATGCTGCATAGCATATTTATATAGAAGAAAAGGGGGAACAGCCATGAAAAAGCAAGCAGCTTTCTTTGATGTAGACGGGACCATTTCCAGGGAAGGGCTTATCAGCGAAATGTTCCGGAAAATGATCAAATACGAATTGATTGATATCAACAAATGGCACCGGGAGGTGGAACCCGCCTTTACAAAATGGAACAAAAGAGTGGGAGATTACGATCTCTACTTAAAAAAGATGGTTGAAATCTACACGGACACGGTACAGAATACGGACCCTTATCACATCTGCTATATAGCCAGAAAAGTCATCGAACAAAGCGGTGAGCGGGTCTATACCTTCACCAGGGATCGGGTTAAATGGCATAAGGACCAGGGTCATCTGGCCATAGCCATCTCCGGATCTCCGATTGAATTGGTCCGAGAAATGGCATCCAAATACGAAATGGATGATTTTAAGGGCACCGTCTATGAAATCGGAGACGACGGCAAGTACAACGGCGTCATCCGACCCATGTGGGATTCGGATAACAAACGCACCGCAGTGAAAGAAATGGTAGAAAAGCATCGGATCGATCTTACTGCAAGTTATGCCTACGGGGATACCGCAGGGGATTTTTCCATGCTGCAGCTGGTGGGCCGGCCCTATGCCATCAATCCCACAAAAGAACTAATCACCAAGATACAACAGGATGAATCGCTCTCAAGAAAAATTTCCGTCATCGTTGAGCGCAAGGATGTTACCTACAAACTGGACATAAAGACTCTGGAACTCATTGATTCATAGGAACCGTTTGATGATTCTCAGCGTCCATCCGCTCATCCGGAAACAGCGAAAAGATTTGGACCGTAGTTGTTGACATATGACATAAACACATTATACTTATATTATATATATCATATGTCAATAACCATTTCTTCGTCTACCCCAAAATATAAAACAGGAGGCTTATATGAAAGTTGCTTTACCATCACGCGAAAACCAAATAGACAGTCATTTCGGGCACTGCGATTATTTTACCGTCTTCACCATCGATGAAACCACAAAGAAAATCCTCAGTCAGGAAAAATTGGAATCCCCACAAGGCTGCGGTTGTAAATCCAACGTAGCCCAGTTACTTGCGGAAATGGGTGTCACTACTATGCTTGCCGGTAACATGGGCGAGGGTGCCGTTAACGTGTTAAATCACGCCGGCATAGAAGTGTATAGAGGATGCTCCGGCCGTGTAGAACAAGTAGTACAGCAGTGGCTGGACGGATCCCTGACTGACTCGGGAGACGCCTGCCATGATCATGAGCACGGTTGCCAAGGCCATGATCATTAGCATGTTGTTTCCGGTCTGTTATCAAGTCGAGTAAAAATCCTAAGAACATTATATACTTTTGGAAAAGGCGAATCCCGCCTTTTTCATTTTCTTTTTGCCCTGACGCTGGACGGGTGTGGATTTTCCATGTATAGTGTTTTTTGGAGAAAGGGCACGACAAAGTTATGGAGTTACTGTTTTTGTATTGGGGAGTCATCCTTCTCGGATATTTCATCGGATGGAAGAGCCGAAGCAATAGAGATAAGCTTTCCTGGGTAGGAACGCTTCTTTTTATCGCTATCATCGTTTTAGTGTTTCTAATGGGTTCCAGAATGGGATCCAACCGTGAGGTGGTATCCCATTTAGGCTCCATCGGTCTGGATGCCTTTTTTATAACCGTCATGACCATGGCAGGAAGCCTTCTGGCCGTCATGGGAACACGAAAACTTCTCGGGATGAATCGATACGGGGAAATGAAATCAGAACTTCGTCAAACCCCCGGTGATGCGGTCAGGTCTGCCGATGACAATATAAAAGAAAGCCTCCCCAAAGACAACAGCGGAAAAACCATGACCATTGCCATCCTTTCTTTCGTAACCCTTGGAACCTTCTGCGGTTATCTCTTCGTACCCAAGCTCTTTTCCGATTACGAAACGTTTGAAACCCTAACCGGGAACGCCATGGTATTGGGTCTCTGCTTTCTTCTGTTGTTCGTAGGCATAGATATGGGCCTGTCCGGAACCATAGTGAGCAGCCTTAAAAAGTCGGGGTTCCGAGTCCTGATCTTCCCCGTTGCCGTTGTTTTGGGCACCTTGGCTGCCGCATTCCTCTGCGGATTGGTTCTGTCCGTGACCCAAAAAGAAGCTCTTGCCATCGGGGCGGGCTTTGGGTGGTACACACTGGCTCCCATCGTCATAACCGAGCAGGGCTACGTAATCGCCGGGGCCATTTCCTTCCTTCATAACGTTATGAGGGAACTATTTGGTATCGTTCTGATACCCCTAGTTGCTCAAAAGATCGGTTATCTGGAAGCCGCCGCACTCCCCGGAGTCGCTGCTATGGATGTGTGCATCCCCCTGATTGAGCGAGCCTGCGGTGAGAAAATCGTGATTTATTCTTTTTTAATCGGCTTGCTGCAGAGCGCTGTAGTGCCTGTCCTGGTGCCCCTGATCATTGGCTTGTGATTTCCTTGCATACATCGATCCATTCTATAGCATTTGCATATTGGAAAAGTTCGTCGCAATTCAGCTCAATGGCAGAATTGCTGCTTCCGCAGGCAGGAAATACGGTTTCAAACCGGCGCATGGAACTGTCACAGTAAATCTTTACTTCAGGGTCTTTCATGGCAAAGGGGCAAACGCCCCCTACCGCATGGCCGGTAAACTGCTCCACCTCTTCGGGAGTAAGCATTCTGGCCTTCATCTGAAAAAACTGCTTAAATTTGCTGTTGTCAACCTTTCTGTCTCCCGCCGTTACAATCAAAAGGCAGCTTTCTCCGTCCCGGAAAGATAATGTCTTTGCAATTCTTGCCGGTATCACTCCAGCAGCCTCCGCTGCCAACTCCACTGTAGCACTTGATACGGGGAATTCTAAAATGTCCTTGTCCCTGTCCCATTGCTTCAAATACTCTCTTACTCTCTCGATTGCCATAAAATTACCCTCTTCCGTCATAGTGAATAGAACTGTTTTTCCAGCTTTCATTCCCCCGATTATATCACTGTAATGGGCATTCGCAAAGGTTAACCGGTACTTCCTTCCCGATTTCCATGGTATCTGCCGTCACCCGGCAATCGTAAGCCAATACCCCAACTCCTCCCTTTTTCGCTTCCCTGAGAGTCTCCCCAAAGGCAGCATGGGTCTCATCGTTGGGCGCAAAATACCTCACGTCCTCCATCTGGACCACAAAGATCACAAAAGCATCATATCCCAGCTCCACTGCCTTTATCAGTTCCCGAAGGTGCTTGACCCCCCGCTCCGTGGGTGCATCGGGAAAGCGGACCACTCCCCGGTCTTCCAGAGTAACCCCTTTCACCTCGATATAAGCCCGCCGCCCGTTGACCCCTTCCACATAGAAATCAAACCGGGAATTGCCGAAGGTCTGCTCTGCTTTTATAAAGGAATAGCCATCTTTAAATCCCGGTAATACTATGACGCCTGCATGCAATGCTTCTCCTACCGCCTGATTGGGTGCTTGAGAATCGATGTTTATGAGGCGATACCCCGATTCACAAAGAAGATCCGGCTTTTCCGCCGCCACCAGGGAATATCTGGTCTTTCTGCTCCGGATGTTCCCCGTGAAATCCTCCAGATAGGCCTTCACCCCAGGCTGCAGGATTTCCCGGCAGCGTCCTGTATTTTTTACATGGACGATTTCCTTCCGGCCGCCAATCAAAACATGGGCTTTAAATCGGTTAGGCCTCGAAAGGAAAATCCCTTGTTCCATCTTTTCATACTTCATCCCGGTATATCCTTCCGTCCGTCTTTTTTCTGGTTGATTCTTTATAACTTCCAGTGATTCAATACAATTATAGTAGATGTAACCTGCTTTTTTCTATGATATACTATCTGCATCCCAATGGCTGGAGATAGTAGTACGCTTTCCGGATCCATGGGCAGCATACTAAACTATCGTAAAGGAAACATTACTGCAATGCTGACAAACCCCAAGAACCGGGCAATTTTCTATATGGTACTATGCGCTTGCCTCTGGAGTACCGCGGGCATTTTCTTCAAACTTTTACCCTGGCACCCTCTGGCCATCGCCGGCCTGCGCAGCTTAATCGCCTCCGGAGTATACTTCCTCTTTATGCGTCAGCAAAAGATCTCCTTCGTATTGAACAAATACTCCGTACTGGCCGGCCTCTTCCTTACGACTGTCTTTATTCTGTTCATTTTTGCCAACAAGATGACCACTTCTGCCAATGCCATCGTCCTTCAATACTGTGCCCCCATTTTTATTCTCATCTTATCCGCCCTCATATTCAAGCAAAAATTCCGCAAGGGCGATGTACTCACCGTGGGAGCCACTACCCTGGGGATTTCTCTCTTTTTTCTTGGTGACCTTTCCGGCGGATACATGGTGGGAAACCTGATGGCTATCATGGCGGGAATCTTTTTTGCGTCCGTGTTCATCACCAACGGCCGGGCAGACGATCAATCCAGATCCAGCGGGATTCTGATCGGCCATTTGCTTACGGCCCTTATCGGCATCCCCTTCGCTTTTTATTATCCCACTCCCGTCACTCCCACAACCGTTGCTACAATCCTCGCACTGGGCATATTCCAGCTTGGCATTCCATACATACTTTACGGCATGGCTGCCCGTCACTGCTCGGCTCTTGCCTGTTCCCTCATCAGTGCCATCGAACCCTTACTCAACCCGGTCTGGGTCTTCCTCTTTAACGGCGAGGTCCCCGGCTTTTTTGCCCTTGTAGGAGGTACGGTGGTCATTACTTCCGTAGTGGCCTGGACCATCTGGAGTGGCAGAAATCCGGAGAACAAAGAAACGGAGCCTCCAAAATGAAACTCCGTTTGCGCCTTCTTCCCCATCCGGGAATTCCGGATTTATTCTGTTAGTCCAGTACCAGAGAAGGAGCCGAGTAAATTCTTGTGCCCAATTCGGAATCCAGCATATAAAGCCCTTTTCCATCCGCACCGAACAAGTCATATTTCTGAATCAATTCGTCGGAATTCTTTTCTTCTTCTCCCTGCTCTTTTATGAACCAGTTGAGAATATCGAATGCTCTATAATCTTTATTCGTGTTAGCAACATCGAAAATGTTATGAATGGAAGCGGTGATGTATTTTTCGTGCTCCAAAGCAGCCGTAAGAGGAGCTCTGAAATCCGGGAAGGGTACATCGGGAGCTGCAATAGCACCCAGTTTCACTTCTTCTCCGTTATTTAAAAGGAAAGTCATGAACAGGAGAGCGTGATCCCGCTCCTCCTGGGCCTGGACGGTGAACCAGTTGGCAAACCCATTCAGGTTCTTTCCGGTGTAATAGTTGGCAATATCCAGATAGAGATACGCAGAGTAGAGTTCTTTGTTGATTTGCTCGTTCATGAGCTTTGCCACTTCTTTGTTTAACATATTGTCCTCCTTATTTACTTTGCTCCCGGACTTTTTTCGCCGGGGGCTATATTGTTATGGTTCATTAACGGCGCGCCTTTCTCCCCCGCGGATTACCCCTTGAGATGAAGGTAAGCCATGACGCAGGCTCCTTCCTGAACCACCGTAAAGCCCTTCTCTTCGGCGAACATCACCACCTCATCGTCATAGGTTCCCGGCTGAAGCCAGATGTTTGGATAGCTTGCCGGGTCCATAGCCGAAAGATGTTCCATGGTCACCGACTTTGGCACCACAAAGTCCACACAATCGGGAACCTTGGGCAGGTCTTCCAAGCTGCCGTAAATCCTGGCACCGTCATCCATTTCCTCATACTTGGGGTTTACTACATAGGTCTCATAGCCGTAGTCCTTCAGGGTGTGGTAAATCCTGTTGGCCACTTTTTCCGGATTGGGGGTGGCACCGATGACAGCCCATACCTTCTTCCCAACCATCATTTCCACTTTCTGATCATTGTTCATATGCGCCTCCATCTTTCCATACCACCGGGCATCTGTTTTACAAGCCCCGGGGAAAACCACCCGGCGCCGAAAATGGGCGAGGGCGTTTCTGCTATATAAGCATATGATTCCCTCAATCACCCTCTCCGAAACACGGAAATTTAAGATTCCAGGATCCTGATCAGGTCCACGAAAGGCCCGTATGCAGTCTGGCGGATTTCCGGATCATGCTCCACTATGGTAAGAGTCCCCATGAGATCCGTAGTGATGCTCACCAAGGAAGAGGTGCCGTCGATTCCGGCCAATAGATCCTGTTTCGGGATTTCTGCCGGATAAACCCGACCAATCACCTTTCTGCCCTCCACGGTGCCGTGGCAGAGCAGTTTGATCACATTGCCCCGGGCCTCTGCCTCTTTTATCTGCGAGTATGTGATATCCTCTATCCCTTTTCGCTCTATATCCATGGGAGTGATGTCCGCCCCCATGAGAACATTGAGGAGAACCGCGGTCTTCGCAGCCGCATCCCAACCTTCAATATCCAAAGACGGATCCGCCTCTACAAATCCCCTCTGCCTGCCTTCTTCCAGAATTTCCTCGTAGTCCTTGCCTTTTGCCAGCTCCTCCAGGATGAAATTGGTGGTGGAGTTTAAGATTCCTTTCACTTCGGTGGCCCTGCACAGAGGCAGAGTCTTTTCTACCAGATTGAACACCGGGGTCCCGTCCATGACGGTGGTCTCATAATAAAAGCAAACCCCTTTCTCCTCCGCCATTTTCCTCAAGTCTTCATAAGCCCAGGCTACAGGGCCTTTGTTTGCGGTGATCACATGCTTTGCCCGGCCTAAAGCTGCCTTGATGTGATCGATAGCCGGCTGACCGGTGAAGATTTCCAGGGGAGTCAGTTCCACCAGGACATCATAATCCCCGGAGGATGCCACCTCCATGGACGACATCCGGGAATAGCTCTTACCGGATGGGTCGAAACGCCCCGGCCCCTCCACCTCTTTAAGAGCCTTAAGAAGGTCGATCCCCTCCGGATTGTACAATGAGCCGCGGCTTCCGGTAGTAATGGCTACCACCCGAATCTCATATCCGTACCT
>CAYOYO010000097.1:0-7051 GCA_964408195.1 uncultured Oscillospiraceae bacterium
AAATATCTCAATAAACCGGGCAACATTTTAGTTAATCTTAATGTTTCCCTTAGGTGGAATTAAGATTTCTGACATGTCTGCCATAATCAACGGATGGCAGGCTAAATTCTTCAAGAAAAAAATAGTGGTTTATAGTAGATAGCTACAGCAGCAAAGACAGCTACAAGCATGGTTATGACCAATATTCGAATCAGTATGATTTTCGGCGTCAGCTTTATCATTTTACTCTCCTCCGGTTTCTTTCTCTTCTGTGGATTCCTTGTACAGCCGGTGATTGAATTTGTAACCAAGGCCCCGAACACTTATTATGTACTTTCGTGATTCTTTATTGTTTTCAATTTTTTTGCGGAGGGTACTCACGTAAACCATTACTGTTTTCTCGTCCCCCATGATGCTATTGGTCTTCCAGGCATATTCAAATATCTGAGCAGTGTTGTAAATGCGCCGGGGATTTCTTATCAAAAGATGAAGGAGATCGAATTCCTTTGCAGTCAGGCTGACGAGTTCTCCGTCTACATAAACATCCCGGGTGCTTCCATTCACCACCAGGCCCGGGGCTGTATAGATCTCTTCAAAAGAATCATCGGTATTCATGGCGTCAAACCTTCGGAGGTGGGCCTTGACACGGGCCATCAGCTCTCCGGGCAGAAATGGCTTGGTGATATAGTCATCGCCGCCTACGGAAAGAGCGATGATTTTATCCATCTCCTGGTCTTTACAACTCAAAAAGAGAATAGGAGTCTTGCTGCGCTTGTTGCGGATTTCCACGCAGAGCGTTACCCCGTTTATGTCGGGAAGCAGTACATCCAAAAGAATGAGGTCCGGATTCTCCTCCTCTAAAATCTTCAAAGCTTCCTTTCCGTTGAGGGCCGAGAAGGTTTTATAACCTTCCTTCTCCAAAAAAGAGACGATAATATCATTGATGTTTTTCTCATCGTCAACAACAAGGATTTTTTTAGGGTTCATAGGCATCCTCCTCAATGTCATAAATCTCCGCATCATTCAAAATAGAGGGGAAGGTATACGGTAAATATGGAGCCGCCATGCAAACGGCTTTTCACCGCAATCGTCCCACCGTGGGCTTCAACAATTTCTTTTGAGATGGTCATTCCCAGACCGCTTGTATCCTCTCTTGCGGAATGCTCTCCGTTGTCCACCCGATAAAACCGGTCGAAGATGTAGGGCAAGTCTTTTGCGTCAATGCCGGCTCCGTAGTCACGAACAGAGAACTCCAGGTTTTTCTTTTTCATATCTACGGAAAAGGTTATTTTAATCGTTCCGCCCTTTTGAGAAAACCGTATCGCATTGGCAAGGATGTTGGAAAAGACCTGCTGAATCCTGGCTTCGTCAACAATGACCGACACGCGGGACAGAGCGGCTTTATCGCTTTTCAGCGCTATCCTGAACCCGGCATTTTTAATGTCTAAAGAATGCTCCTGCACCAGAGAGGCTACCAGATCCTGTCCGTCCACAACCATGAAATCAAAGGAAAACTGCTTCGTTTCCAGCTTGGAAAGCTGAAATAAATCGTAAATCAGACGTTCCAGCGTTAAGGTCTTTTTATAGATAATCTCAATGGCCTCGTTGCGTTTTTCTTCCAATTCAAAGGTATTGTCCCGAAGAGCCATGATGTAAGCCAGCAGCGAGGTTACCGGTGTTTTCAACTCATGAGAGATGTAAGAAAGAAAAACTTCCTTTGATTTTTTAGAAGCCAGCATCTCTTCTTCAGCTGCTTTCATGGTCGTAATATCCCGGATGACTCCCTCAAGGGCAATAGGCGATCCGCTTTCATAGACAAGGGTTGTGGAGATCTCGGCCCAGATTGGTTGTAAATTCTTCCGGAATATACGCAGCACTGCCCTGTTTTCACCCTGTAAGGTCTCGCAGTCAAAAAGCCCGGCCACTAAGGGGACATCCTTTTGCTCCACAAGCTTTAAATAAAACGCCGCATCGTTATAAAAATCCCGGGGCAAGTAGCCCAGCACTTTTTCTACGGAGGGAGTAATATATGAGAAAGCAGCAGGGTGTATCCGGTAAAAAAATATCACATCGGAGGCATTTTCAGCTATAATTTTAAACTGCTTTTCTGCCAGGTACAATTTGGCTTCCGCGCGCTGCAGATATATGACCACAACCATAAAATTTAATATATTGGAGAAGATTACCTCCGCCAGATAAAAGGAGGGTATGCTGCTAGGGTAAAGTACTTCGATGATGGAAATGGCTGCTTTACCAAACCCCCATATGCCGAAAATAATGGCGGAAGTCATTTTTTCCACAGAAGGGACCTGCCAGAAACGGAGGATTAAAAAGCAGATTACTGCTGTGATGCAGATTTGGTACATGGAGGTAGGCACATAGAGGGACATTAGGTCAAAGTGGTAAAGAACGGCAAGAGAAACCCAGATGAGAAGGTATAGGGAGAATCTGGACCAGTAGCCGGGAATTCGCAGGTTTTGAAAGCTGTAAACACCAAAAAGCAGGAAGAGGATATTGTACAAATCGAAGGCTTTCCGCAAGGCTAAAAAGACTTCCCTGCCGTCTGCGCCTCCAAAAATCAGAAGAAGCAGACTGCAGGAATAGCAAAGCCAGCACAAGCCCCAAAACTGGATAAAGCGTTCTTTGCTCCGTGCGAAGATATAAAAATATGCACTTGCAATTCCTAGGGAAATCCCTCCGAAAGCAAGCAGAATAATTGTCAGAGTATTCATAAATCAATTATATATGCTATCGTGAGGAAAGACCAGCGTGGCAATGGCAGTGAACCTTAAAAATTTCTAAAGAACCGAAATTTGTCCCAATATTCAAATAAATATGCTACTATTTACTTATGAACACTATGACGGTCGTGCTACAGATAATATTTGTATTCACTTTCATCCCGTTGCTCCTTGCTGAATTCTCAAGAAGAAACGCAGTGCCGGAGCCGGAGGATTTTTTCCTGCAAGGGCGACAAATGCCTCTGTTTATGGTGTTTTTTACGGTGTATTCCACCTGGGTCAGTTCTTTTGCCTTTCTTGGATCAACCGCATCTCTTTATACCAATGGACCCCTTTATATGACCTGTTTTGCCTGGAATGCCCTCTTTGCCTTGCTGTATATGATTCTCGGGCGGCGGCTTTGGTTTTTAGGGAAAGCCAGGGGCTATATCACACCTGCGGATTTTTTTGACGACGTTTTCCACCGGGAGTCTCTTAACCTAGTAATCACCTTGATTCTGGCTATCTTCACGCTCCCTTATCTTATGATTCAACTCTATGCAGGAGCCTATATTATCGAAACAGTAAGTGGCGGTATCATACCATGGAAAGCGGCGGGCTTCATTTTCTATCTGGTCATTATCATCTATCTTTGGGCGGGAGGTATCCGTGCTCTGGCTCTCAGTGATGTTTTTTATGGGATTCTGATTTTTTCCACCATGCTGACTTCGGGTTTTGTGCTGATTGAAAAATCAGGCGGGATAGCAAATACCTTTGCTGAAATCGCAAGAAACAATCCGGAAGATTTGATACTGGGATCCGGCTTTTCTAATAATTCGCCTCTTGCCTGGTTGTGCATGTTCATCGTAGTCCCTTTGGGTGCTTTAATGGGTCCTCCTATGTGGATACGGGCTTATGCCACAAAAGAAGAAAAGACCTTTAAAATTATGCCTCTGCTCTTGGTATCGGCCACTATCATGTATCTGGGACCCCTGTTGATTGCCGCTGCAGCAAAAGTGCTTTCTCCTCACCTGGAGCAAACAGACAGCTTGATTCCTTATCTCCTGGTAAACAACATTCCCATCATCGCCTCGACCATTCTCCTGTGCGGCATTGCAGCTGCGGCTCTATCAACGGCTAACTCACAGATCCATTCCCTTGCGGCCATTTATACCGTTGACATCCACAAGCGTTACATAAGAAAACAAAGCACCGGGCGGCAGTTGGTGAGCATCAGTAAGGGTGCAATCCTGGCACTTTCTGGTTTCGCCTATGTGCTGATGCTTCAGAATCCCGGTATGATAATTGATATGGGCACTTTGGGAATGGGTGGAACCGCTCAGATTATTGTACCCACTCTGGGAGCTCTGTTTTGGGAGAAATCCAACGCTAAGGCAGTGATGGCAGGGCTGATTTCCGGTATTGCCCTTCTGTGCTTCCTCTGCTTTGTGTGTGATTTATTTATCCCCTTTGCGGCGGTTCTTTCCCTGATTCTGAATGCATCCGTATTTGTCGGACTCAGTATACTCTTGCCCATAGATTCACGGGTAAGGGACGGTATCCTTCGTCAAAAAAGAAATTTCAATATGAGACATGTTCAAAAGAAAGGATGACAGATTACCATGGCAAAGATCGATCCCGTGCTGGCGGAAGCCATTCACCGCAATCTGAAAGACCACATTCTTGAGCACTTCGAACGGTATTACTATCTAGCCTACAGCTTGGTCAAAAACCGGGATGGGGCCATTAAAGTGTTGATCAATGTTGTCTATTTCAGCCTATACAATGCCAGAAAGCTGAAAGACTTGCCTCCCATGCACATATGGATCCTGCAACTGCTCATCCGGGATGGGATGCGCACCATGAATCGAGGGACCTACTCTAGGGACTTTACCGAGAATTCACAACTATATGCATTTCTGGAAACCCTTGAGCCATCAGCTGTAAATGCATTCAAGCTCTTCTATTTCGAGGAATTAAACGAGGAAAAGACTGCAGACGTACTTGGTTTCAGCAGAGAGGAAGTTCGAAACAAGTTGGCATATGTTCGGGGACAACTGCAGATTGACAGTTCAATGGACTGGGAATCTCAGCAGAAACTTCAGGAGTTGGTAGACATATACGAGTCGGCAGAGCTTCCTGTAAATTTACAGAAAGAGGTTGATTCCGCCATTGAAAATGAGGAGAGAAATTTTGCGACTTTCTTGCAGAAATATAAAAAAGACAGAATACGAAAACCCATTGGACTACTGCTGCTTGCAGCTGTATTTGTTATAGGCACGATTTTTTTGGGGAGGAGTAACCCGATTTTTGCTGAGTCCGTTATGAACATGCCTATTATCGGAAAACTTTTCGCCCCATTCCTATAACTTCGCCCAGTCACAGGGGCAGACCTTAATCATTATCCTGGTTTAACCACACTCTAAATGATAGTTCGTCTTTTGTATAAACACATAGGGAAAGAGAATTCGATCATCTATGAAAAGCTTGAAGTATCAACGTTTGGAATTTAATGTAATCCATTAAGTTCAGAGCATTTCACCAAATCATCAGCGTAAATAGGGTTTTTGTATAAGAAATTCCGATTTCTTATACAAAGAAAAGATGAAACAAAGTGATTTGGTTAAATTAAGACTCCAAAGGAGGAAAATGCGACGAATATCCTCCTGATTGATACAAAAGATTTGGATGAAAGTTTGATTTGGTTAAATTCATCGGAAGCATACCGGCTAAAGAGAATTCGCATGAAAAAATTCTGACTGTTATGAGAACGAATGGACGAGCTTTTGTCGACTTGTGGGCGGGAAGATCTCCAAGGTAACTTGCTGTAAAATCAAAAATGGAAACCCGCAAAAAGTGCTTGCCTTTCCACAATGCTTGTGCTAACATGGAATAGCTGTATTTGACAAGTAAAACTTTGAAATAGATATTATTTAAGGAAGGTGAGAACGATGAAAGAAGGAATCCATCCTGTATATAAGGAATGTAAGGTTACCTGCGCTTGTGGAAACGAATTTGTGACCAAATCCACAAAAGAAGAACTGAGATTGGATGTATGCTCTGCGTGCCACCCGTTCTTTACGGGCCAGCAGAAGTTCATCAATCGCGGCGGCCGCGTCGAGAAGTTCAAGAAAAAGTTCAACATCGAATAAGGAACCTAAAAACCGGAAACTCGCATTTCCGGTTTTTTCAAATGGAAGGATAAGGTGCCGGGTCAGGAATCTGACAGATACGATAACAGGAGTTGAACACCATGTTTGATAAATTAGATTTTATGGAAGGGAAATACAGCGAACTGAGTCTGAAGGTCTCAGACCCTGCTGTAATCGCCGACCAGAACCAATGGCGAAAATTGGTCAAGGAAATGTCCGATATGGAGCCAATCGTAAATAAATACAAAGAATACAAAAAGGCCAAAGATGACATCGCTTCTACCAAGGAGCTGCTGGGAGAAAGCGGAACCGACGAAGAGCTGCGGGAGTTGGCCAAGGAAGAATTGGCTGTGGCCGAAGATCTCCTGCAGGTCTATAGCGATGAGCTGCGCATCTTGTTGTTGCCAAAAGACCCCAACGATGAGAAAAACGTCATCATGGAGATCCGAGCGGGCACCGGCGGCGAAGAGGCGGCTCTTTTTGGCGGGGATTTGCTCCGCATGTATATGCGCTATGCAGAGCGCCGCAACTGGAAGTCGGAGATCATGGACATGAATGAGACGGGCATCGGCGGCATAAAAGAAGCCGTGCTTCTCATCAAGGGAAAAGGCGCTTATTCCAGGCTCAAATACGAAAGCGGTGTTCACCGGGTACAGCGAGTGCCTGAAACCGAATCCAGCGGCAGGATCCATACTTCTGCAGCCACGGTGGCGGTGCTTCCCGAAGTGGATGACGTGGAAATTGAAATCAACCCAAACGATGTCCGGGTGGATGTATATCGGTCCTCCGGAAACGGTGGGCAAAGCGTCAATACCACGGATTCCGCCGTTCGTCTCACCCACGAACCCACCGGTATCGTGGTCACCTGTCAGGATGAAAAATCCCAGCTGAAAAACAAAGAAAAAGCCTTTCGCGTCCTACGGGCAAAACTGTATGATATCAAGCTCCAGGAACAGAACAAAGAGATTTCGGAAACCAGGAAGAGCCAGGTGGGAACCGGTGACCGAAGTGAGCGCATCCGCACCTACAATTTCCCTCAAGGGAGGGTTTCCGATCACCGGATCGGCCTGACCATCTACAAGCTGGATTATTTCCTGGACGGGGATATTGACGAGATTGTGGACGGCCTGATTACATCAGATCAGGCAGAAAAGATGAAAAATTTCTAACAACAAAAGACGGCGGGACAGGCAAGGATGA
>CAYOYO010000098.1:0-1168 GCA_964408195.1 uncultured Oscillospiraceae bacterium
GCAATATTCTGATAGAAATCTGCACCCGTCTTCATGCGCCTCCTCCATATTCCCGGCAAACGCTGCCACCGTCTCTTTCTTCCCGTCGATTACTGCATTGACAATATAGGCTAGCTTCAACTTCTTTGCAGCATCCAGCATATCCGCATGAATTGGATTCTTTTCGAGTACACCGGCCCTTGAGTAAGGGCTGTCTATAAAGGAGCTGCAATGATTCCCTAAAACAGTTGTTCTCGCACATATGCCAGGAAGCACACTTTTTCTTCCTCCTGAATAGCCTGCGAAAAAGTGCGGCTCTATAAATCCTTCTGACACGAGCAATTCTGCTTCTGCGGCAATTTTATTGACTAAAAACTTTGCACCGGAGGGGAGGGTTCCCCTATCAACGATGTCACTATTCACACAATCGTGTATTACAATCCTCTCAGAAGCAACAATCTCTTTACCAAGCTTGTCTTCCAATTCTGCAACGGTGGTTCCCCTGTGAAAACCTGTGGCAACTAAAAGAGTAATCTCGATATTCGGATTTCCGGATCGTATTTCTTCTAACATCAGAGGGATGATGTCCTTGCTTGGGACCGGTCTTGTGTGGTCGCTTATGATTATCACCGCCGTACTTTTCCCTGCGGCAAGCACCTTCAGCGTTCTTCCCCCGCGGGGCTCTTTCATTGCCTGTCGTACAATTTCTACTCCCGTTTTGTTGCTTTTAAGTTCCTCGATCCGAGACCGGAGGATTCTGAAGTTTTCCTTTGGAAGCTCAAAATCTATTTCGGTTTTCCCATAAGGCAATTTCATAATTTCGCTCATAGTCTACCTTCTTTCATTTCTCAATAAACGAAAACTTCTCCTTTCCAAATCTCGTAGATAGTTTTTATATAGGATTCTTGCTTGCTTTTAGTAATTCCCCTTAAAGACCTCTTTTTCCTTTGCCGGCATATAGTCTCCGAAATACTCGGCAAAGTCGATATTTAAGTAATTACACATCTCCAAAACTTCCACCATTGTATTTTCATTTACAGGGATTCCATCCTTTTTCTTTTCAAGAAAGCTGATTGCTTCCTTTTCCCCGTGAGTGTAAATTCTTTCTGCCCCGTCGGCTTTTGGTGCTTCTCTCAATTCGTTGAGATAAGTGGAAAGATGCTCCTTTATACTCTCTGCATCACCAAAA
>CAYOYO010000098.1:1178-6979 GCA_964408195.1 uncultured Oscillospiraceae bacterium
GCAGGGATTTATTGCGGCAAAGCCGTGACAAATGCCACCCTTTGTTCCTTGCATACAGTAATTGCTCGTCATTCCAAGAGATAAAATGGAAGTAAAAATCTCGCAGACCATGCCATATCCATAGCCTTTGTGACTCCCGTTTATTTCATCGCAACCACCTAAAGGCATAATTCCTCCTCCATTTTTGGCAATTATATTAAAAAGAACATCCGGCGCATCTGTACTTCCATGTCCGTTTTTATCCAGGGCCCAACCTTCCGGCAAAGGTTTTTTCATCTTGTTATACATCTCTAATTTCCCCCTGGTAACTACAGTAGTAGATGCATCGAAGAGAAAATCATAGGGTTCCGCCGGCATTGCGCAAGCGATTGGATTGCTTCCAAGCATTGCCAGTCTCCCGAATGTTGGAACCATAATTGCCTCGGAGTTTGTTGCGCTAAAGCCTATCAGGCCTTCATTGCAAGCCATTTTTGCATAGTACCCCGCAATACCGTAGTGATTTGAATTTCTTGCGCTCACAATGCCAATGCCGCTCTTTTTGGCCTTTTCAATCGCAAGTCTCATGGATTTGTGTCCTATTAGCTGCCCCATGCCGTCATGGCCGTCGATAACTGCTGAAATCGGTGTATCAAAGACCACTTCTGGTTCGGATCCGACTTTTATCATTCCTTTTTCAATTCCTTTATGATATCTGACCAATCGCTGCATGCCGTGGCTCTCGATGCCATATAAATCCGACATTAGTAAGACATCTGTGATAATTTCAGCTTGTTGTTCGCTGAAGCCAAATTTTTGAAATGCATCCATACACAATTTGTTTAGAATTTCATATGACCAATGTACATATCCCATTTTATTTTTCCTTTCTTTCTAATTTAATTTTTCTGAAATTTTCTTCTCATGTTATTTTACTATATTAACAATCGATTTGCAACATTAAATGAAATTATGTTTCTTTTGTAAATGATTAGTTTTGAAATTTTATTTTACGATTGCACCCAATACCAATCCGACAAATACAACTAAAATAATGGCTTATTGGTTAACCTGCGCCGAATTAAGAGCATAAAAATTAAGAGCATAAAAAAAGTCCGAGCCAGGGGCGTCCTGCCTCAGGCTCGGCACAACCATTCTTTTTTTAATGATGAATTCCGATACGTTAATAGGAATCAGTATTCCGACGATTCTATGACAAAATAGCCGATTTTCCTTAGATGCTGGGCAACATGCTCCATGCTGTTGATCAGATCTATGAAAAGAACACCGGATCCCGGGTTGCAAAGCCCTCTCGACAAGCGATCAATGTGATGATCCCTTAGTACTGTTTCCATGCCTTTCACCTTGATCTCTGCAGGCAGGATACTGTTGGCAAGATTTGCATCACGTGTTTCCAGAGCTTTTGTCACGTCATCAACCATGTGGGAAATTTGATTGTAGAATTCCTCCATTTCTCTTTGGGCCTCCGCACTGAAAGTAATGCTGTTCTCCCTTTTGTAGATGGCAAGCTCGGCTATGGTTGCGGACAAGTCTGAGATTCTCTCGATATCACCGATGACCCCAAGCATCAGATTCAACATTTCGTGATGCTGTTTGGTAATGTTCTTCTGGGCAAGCTTGACCAGGTACACTTCGATATCCTTTTCCGCCCGTAGGATATGGTCCTCCTGCTCCCTGATTTTATCAAGGTCTCGCTCGTCGGATTCCTTAACGCAGTGAAAGCTGATGCGGTAGCTATCGAAGCTCATTTTGGCCAGTGCGATGATTTCATTGTAAGTCTGGGCCAGGGCAAGGCCGGGAGTATCCAGCATTCTCACGTCCAGATTCTCCTCTTGATGTTCCCTGTGCTTTCCGGCAGGCACAAGTTTGTCTGAGGCCAGGACCATCAGGTTTACGAGAGGGGCCAGTATGATGGCGGAGCCAAGATTAAAAAACGTGTGGGCATTGGCAATCTGTCTGGGTAGGTTTCCCGCCGCCAGTAGTTCCATGAAATCCGGAAACAAACGCTGGAAAAACAGGGCTACTAATATCGTGCCCGCGGTATTGAAGAGCAAGTGGATTACAGCAGCCCTTTTTGCAGTTCTTCCCGAAGACCAGCTATCAATTATGGCTGTCATGCATTTCCCCACATTGATTCCCATAATCAGTGGAATGCCTATTTCCACGGTCATAAGCCCTTGAGCAGACATGGCTATCATGACTCCCGTGAGCAGACTGCTGCTGCGAACAAGTGAAGTGGCCGCAAAACCAATAAGGATTAGAATCAGATATTCTAAACTATAGGGACGAGAAAAGGCCTCCAAGTATTCCTCAACGAGAACAGCATTTTTGAAATATGCCATACCTTGTTCCATGAAAATCATGCCGATGAACATGATGCCAAAGCCGATAAATATTTCTGCTGTGTATTGGATTCGCTTTGTTTTGGCGTATTTCCAAAATATGGCAGCCACCCCCACGATACAGGGAGCAAGATATTCCAACCGAAAGGCCAGGAGCTGGGCGGTGATGGTAGTACCGATATTTGCGCCCATAATTACCCCCACAGCTTGCGTAAGTGACACCATGCCCGCATTTACCATACCCACTACCATGATGGTAGTGGCGCTGCTTTTCTGATTGATTCCCGTGACTGCAATCCCAGCCAAGATGCTTTTCAATACATTGGTGCCGGAGGCTTCAATAAGGCGCTGGCATCTGCCTTCCGAGACCCACTCCAGCGAATCTTTCATGATTTCTATTCCGTACAGGAGAAGACCGGCTCCTCCGAGTATCAGAAATATGGGTATAAACATGTTTGATCAGATTCCTTTCCTTATTTCTAACGCCTGCTCTAATGCCTGAAATTATACTGACACTTTCCTGCAACCCGGCAAATGGCACCTTTTGCATCCTTCAATCAAACCAATCCGGGAAATCCCAGCTGGCGAAGCGCTTCATAAACCACGATGGCTGCCGAATTTGACAAGTTCAGGGATCTGAGCCGGACATCATCGCTCATGGGAATGCGAATCGCCTTGTCCATGTTCTCATCGATGAAGCTTCTGGGCAGCCCTTCCGTTTCTTTACCGAAGACCAGCATGGCATCTCTTTCGTAGTTCACCTCTGTGAACATATTTTTACCCTTTGTAGTGGCCAGATACATGGGTCTCCCTTTATACTTTTTCAGGAAAGCGGAAAGGCTCTCATGGACTTCCAGATCTACAAACTTCCAATAATCAAGGCCGGCCCTTTTTACCTGTGTATCATCCACGGAAAAACCCAACGGCTTTACCAGATGCAGGCAGGTACCCGTGGCTGCACAGGTCCTGGCGATGTTACCCGTATTGGGGGGGATTTCTGGTTCCACCAATACGATGCTGAGATTGTGTTCCTGGTTTCCCATTTTCCGATGCATTCTCCTCTTGTCTGCGGCCCTTCTTTAAGGAACGGGGTGTTGAAGTCTTTATTATGATACATAATAATATTTATTTCAATGAATTCAAATAGATTTCGAGAGTATTTTAAAATATTTCCAATATAATGTTGCCTGTGTGCCAGTTCGGGAGCTTTTGATATCCTTAGTTTCAGACACAAGAGTTTTGCTCCAATATAATGCTCCCATAGTGTGAGACACAAAAGCAAAAAAAAAAGTTATACTGTAGACATGAACAAGAGAAATCATTATTCACCAGAATACAAGGCCGTAGTAGTGCTCGAGATCCTCTCAGAAGCATGCACGGTCAACGAAATCGCTGCCAAACATGGAATAAGCCCGGTTGTGATAACCCGCAGGAAGAAGAAATTTCTGGAAAAAGCCCCGGAAGTCTTTAAGAAAGTGACTTCAGGCACCGAAAGGGAACTGGAAGCTAGCAATCAGCGAGGAGGCAAAGCAGAACTCTTCAGGCTACAAACCCCAAGGCGCCTGCAGGAAGAGTACCTGGCCTACAACACTACATCCATTTCTTCGTACTCGAGGACATTGAAGCAAGTCCGATATGGCCGCAACAAAGAGAACGACTACCTACCCCAGATGAATCTGGCTCTGGTATTTGGGGCCATGATCTTTTCAAACATGCTTACTTTCTCGATCAAGAGCCTTACCAACTCTTCATCATAATCAAGGCTCTGATCAGCATGGCTTTCAATAAAATCCATCATTCCTGCAATTCGTTCTTTCTCACCTTGGCTTTCCGCTTCATCTGTAAGAATAGCTTACTTCCTTTTACTAAACTTCTGTATTTCTTCGGCAAGGCTTTCATAATCTTTACCGGAATTAGCATAACCGATGAGTTCCAACTGTTGTTCTTCCATTCCCTTGTCAATGTTGGCAATTGTTTCTATATGCTTTGTTTCCGCGATTCCATTTAAAACCTTGATCATTCATTAATATTACCCCCATATAAAAACAGTTAAACTCTCGCTCAATCGCTTTAGTAAGGTATTTCAGTCATCCGTTATCCTGCGGTTCGACGGGCTGTTCGGTGTTTTCTTCGAAATCTCCGTCGGCGGAGCCGAAATACCATTTTTCTTTGTATTGCTTGTATTTTCTTGTTAATCCATTCATTACAAGATAAATGAAAACGAGTACGATGCCGGCCATGGTCAGACCGTTAATCACTCTCGCACTTCCCTGCATTATTCCCTGATCCATCAGATACGAAATGACTTCACAAGCCAATCCAACAAGGAGTATCAGCTTGCTGACCAGAAACTCTCTAATACTGGGATTTTTTTTCTTTTTGATATTGTTGCTCGCCATAATAAAAAATCAATCCTCGCTTACACCAGTTTTTCCATGTCTTTCATGACAAGATCCATCTTCTCCAGCGAGTAATCAATATCCTCAAGCGTGTGTTGGACGGAGAATCCGCAGTGGGACGGGATATCGGCGTTCCAGTATGAATGGAAATACAGACCGTTGTCCAGCGCTCCGTTTATAAAGGCGTTTGCCAGATCTCTGCGGAATAGCTTTTGAGATAGGCGTAGATCATTGTCGATCCCACGGTCCTCATAGCCCCAATACAGGGCAAATCTGGCCCCCATGCCGCTGACATGTCCCGGCAGGCCGTGCTTTTTCATAAGGTTTTCCATGCCGCCGTACAGCCTACCGCCCAAACTCTCGATGTTTTCGTAGAAGCCGGGCTCAAGAGCCATTTTGACACAGGCATTGGCGGCGTAAACACTTAGCTGATTGCCGCTGTTTGTGCCGCTGACGCCCACAATGCCTCCGGGGCTGCAGATGTCCATGACCTTGGCCTTACCGCCGACCAGCGATATGGAAGCTCCGCTACCCAATGCTTTGCCAAATGTCGTGATGTCGGGCTGTACGCCATAATAACCCGCCGCGCTGCCGGGACGGAAACGCAGACCGGTTATGACCTCGTCCATAATCATGCATATGCCCTCGTCGTCGCAAAGTTTGCGGATGCCCTTGATGAATTCCGGGCGCATGACTGAACAGCCTACATTGAAGCAGATAGGCTCGAAGATAATCGCCGCAACCCTGCCCCTGTATTGCTCCACCAGTTTTTCAACAGCATCAAAATTATTGGATTCGGCGACCTTTACAAGTTCCGTACAAGCATGAGGAATGCCGGCGCTGTCGGGCACGGTCTCGCAGATACCGTTTTCGATCGGAGGATAGTAATTGTGGTTATACCAAACCATTTCGTGCATGCCATGGAAATGGCCATCCAACTTTATGATGATGTCTTTTCCGGTGTAGCCTCTCGCAATGCGTATTGCAGCCATAGTCGCTTCGGTTCCGGAGTTGAGAAGCCTGAATTTTTCAACGGTCGGCACGAGAGTCGTAAAATTCTTCG
>CAYOYO010000099.1:0-6920 GCA_964408195.1 uncultured Oscillospiraceae bacterium
GATTCTGGAAAGGTGGCCGGCGTTGCCGACAAATTGCTCAAATTATCAACTTTAGGACATAAAGTGAGGCAAAATCCTCCGGATTTTCCTCTATTACTCATAAATTCTTTCTCTCAGGCTAATTTTGCGTCCTTATCTTGTAAATTTGAGCAAAATGCTATACACAGCGGATTCACAACACAAAAGAACCGTCCCCCTGTGAACAGCGGATTCACAACACAAAAGAACCGTCCCCCTGTGAAGGAGAGTTTTTCTACAATCCTTTATAACAGAAATAGCAATAATAGCAATTACCAAAGGCTTCTCCGCAATGAGACAGGGGACGGTTCCCTGTCCCAATCCTCTTCTCTTAATTTGGGAATTTTGAAATCATGCAAGTCTAACATATTGTTCGCTCCTATTCCGAATGATGATAAACCTCTTATAATCATGGATGTAAGCCTAACATTCTATTTCTACTAGCAGGGGATTTTACTCAAGCACTCCAGCCTTTTTATGAGTCGAATCAAGTACCTATTATTCAATGCGTCTATGAATTTATCTTCTAAGATCAAGCTGTCAACTAAGTATAATAAAAGGCAAGCAACGATATCAAAATCCTGGGTCTCAACATCAATATCAAAGACCTTTTCAAGTTTAATTTGATTCTCATGTAAAACATCAAGCCATTCGTATTCATATTGAAACGCATCCGCAATGGTGCTGCATAAATCATAACATTCGTAAGATACAACGAGCTTATTCCCATCTTGCTCATCGTCATACACATAGTATTCTTCGGAATACGGAATCCCATAATACATATACAGATGACCGTGATCTTCCAGATTTGGGATGTGCTTTACTATTCCGCTATATTCCCTTTCCATTGCGACCTACCTTTCTCCACCCGTATGAATTTGATTTCTTCTGTATCTGTGCAACCTTTCGCCGCTGCAGCTTTGTATTACTCTTTTCTTCTTTATATCCGCACTGACCCTAATTTGCGTTGCTGTTTTCGGCATGTTATCATCTCTTTTCCTTGATTATAATGCAATCCGTTTCTATCGCCAACACAATAAATATCTTTTAACAAATTGGATGGGGGGCAACTGCAATCAGGACTTTGTGCCTCCTGCTCTGGCTGGAATGCTAACCATTTCGGCAGAAAACAAGGGAAATGGTTAGCTTCTGCTAGGGAATAAGATTAGTCCAGGTCACAGGACCATCCGCTGTGAATATACGAAAAGATAAGATAGTTTTATAGTGTGCCAGCTCATGTACGTAACGAGATTCCGGCTTGGGTCATAGTCTGCAGTTGCTTTCCGCTGGTTTCTGCTTTGATTTTGGGCTTTGGGCCGACCTGTCGTTGCTTTTCAGCGAGCGGGGATACGTGACGCGGTCTTTCTGTAACAATATTTTACATTTATTGTTGTTTATGGTTGTTCGTTCTGGTATATTACTCTTAGGTGCTGTCGTGAGACACGGTAGGCGGTTAGCCCTCTGGGAAGAGGGGGTGATGCGTATGTCTACAGCGGAAACAATAGCCTTAATGGCTTTGATTGTCAACGTTGTTATCGTTACATACACACTCGCAAAAAAGAAATAACCGCCCTGTCCTAGAAAAACAAGCGGTTATTTCATAACTCAATGTTTATTGAGGGCTGACCGTCTATCGGCAGCACTTTCTACATCTATTATAGGCACAGCTGGAAGGGATTTGCAAGAGTCTTCTTTCGACAGTTTTGATTTGTTTTGGGAGTCCCTTGTCGTCAGGCGTTCATAACCTGGTCGCACTGCTGGTGCTGTTGCCTGCCGATGAATAAGAATGCCCCTTTTATATCCGTATCGGACATTTTCCATGTTAGTTTTAGATTGATACCCTCATAATCATGAACAATACGGTTTCTTAAACCTATGATTTTATGTCTCTACGATCATGCTATTATTTCAAATTCATCACAGGTAATATCACTTGTATGCTTTATTGCATTGGGATCCTGTTTTGGTCGTGGTTTGATTGGGAGCAACTGCAATCAGGGCTTTGGACCTGCCTGTCGTTGCTTTTTTTCGGCCGAGGCAACGAGATTCGGGCTCGGGCTCGGTGTGCAGTTGCTTTCCGCTCTGGTTTTGACTTGTTTTGGCCCATGATTGAATCAAAAGCAACTGCAATCAGGGCTTTGATCCTACCTGTCGTTGCCTTTTTTCGGCCGAGGCAACGAGATTCTGACTCGGGCTCGGTGTGCAGTTGCTTTCCGTTCTGGTTTTGACTTGTTCTGGTCCATGATTGGATCAGAAGCAACTGCAATCAGGGCTTTGATCCTACCTGTCGTTGCCTTTTTTCGGACGAGGCAACGAGATTCCGGCTCGGGCTCGGTGTGCAGTTGCTTTCCGCTGATTCCTGCTTTGATTTTGGACCGTGATTGGATGGGGAGCAACTGCAATCAGGTTTTTTGGGTTCTGCCATATTACTCTTAGGTGCTGTCGTGAGACACGATAGGCGGTTAGCAAAAAAGAAATAACCGCCCTGTCCTAGAAAAACAAGTAGCACTTTCTATATCTATTAGAGGTTCAGATGGAAGGGGTTTGCAATAGTTTTTATTATTACACCCTATACTCTTTTGAAATATACATCCGGAAGGATGATTTTTATTTCCCGGTCGATTTCATCTTTTTTCCAATAGGCGATATATCTGATCAGGGCTGATGACAGTCGATAACCCTTCGAGTCCAATCTTCTTATTTCATTGACAAACTGCTTTGAGAATCGCAGCACCATGTCCCCTTCCATGTTGTAACAACCCCGGCTGTCCACTTTTAGTTCCATGCCGCTCACCAGTTTTTCGATGCTGCTTTGGCATGTAAACGCTTGATCTAGATAAATATCTTTAAATGAAAGCTGCATCATATGCACATCGGGGGCAGGATACGCCTGGTCCATATGGACGATCTCAACCCCCGGGCTGTAAAGCCGCTCAAAGAACCGACCGTTGCAGTAAATAATCAGATTGTCCCTCGCCCTGGTCAAAGCTACATAAACCTTTCTTCTGCCCTCATCCGAGACCGGCACCCCGTTTTTCAGCACTAAATAAACCGTGCCGAATTCCCTGCCCTTTGCTTTATGTATAGTGGATACCGTCACGGTACCCCTGCTGTGGATGTAGAAGTCCTCTAACTGTGATTCCCGGAGAAAGACCTGAAAGTCCGATTTGTACCTTGTGCCGGAATTGTTTGCTTCAAAGGTGTCCAACAAGTTATTGCAGAGACTGAGGGCTGTACTCTCTTTAAATTTCTCCCCTAATGCATTCCTGGCCTTTTTCCAGCTTTCCTTGCTGATAGCATGGGGCTCTTCACCGATGCCGATCTGTTCCATAAAATAACGGAGCTCATATAGGCTTGCCGGGGTAAAGCCATCGTTTGACTGTATCAGCCTGGCAGGGATGCCTCTATCGTTCAGCAAGCCGGAAATGAGGCCGGCATCGTCATTTTCCTCCGTCAGTATACCGATATCTCCGGCTGAAACATTGCGGGCCATACTCTCAACAAGGGGGGATATAAGGTCAGATCCGCTGTATTGGTATACCTTGACGGTGCCGGGATCCTTGCGGTGGGGCCGGATCTCATATTGCTTGAGCCTCTGGGTAAGAAACCGGGCAAATGCATTGGAGAATGCAACGATGTTGGCTGCGCTTCGGTAATTCTCTAAAAGCTCATAGTATCCCGCTTCAAAATCGGTGATAAAGCTCTTCATGTGCTCCGAGCTTGATCCCCTGAATTCAAAAATATTCTGATCATCGTCTCCCACTGCAATAACCTTCATGCCTTCATTATGCGCTGCCATGGCCTTGACGAATTCGTATTCGGCCTGATCCATATCCTGCGCTTCGTCTATCACCATAGCAGTTTTTGTAATCCGGTCCGGCGAAGCATCGCCGCCAAGAATCTTTTGGGTAGCTTCTTTTATAATCTCCCCGGACCTCTCAATGCTACCTACCTTTCCAAGCAGGTCAAAGCAATAGGAGTGGAAGGTTTTGATATCCACGAAATCTGCGGCGTGACCGATGAGGGAGCTTAACCTCCGCTTAAATTCCGTTGTTGCCGCTCTTGAAAATGTCAACATCAGCAGTTGTTGCGGCCGGACGTCTTCCATCATCATAAGGGCTGCTAGTTTATGCACTAATAACTTTGTCTTGCCGCTTCCCGGCCCTGCCGCCACGACGATATGGGGAGAGGAATGGTCTTTGATGATGTTGAGCTGGGCTGCGGAGAGGCTGCCGAAGATCTCCCGGAACTTTCCCTCGGTCATCATTCTACTTATTCTTTCCCTCTCTGCCTTTCCGGGGAAGTATTTATCCAAAAAATCCTTGTAGTCCATTTGGAAATAGTCATCCACAAACTGCAGGGCTCCCTTGTAATTCTCAATCATCAATGTAGCGTATTTGCCTACGATATGTATCTGCTGGATTTTGTTTTCGTAGTGCTCTGCCAGCTGGCGGTAATCTTCTTTTTTGTAGTTTTTGTAATTGTCTGTTTCAAGGCGTTCAATGAACAAGGGGTTGTACCCGATCAATATGCTGCCTTCCAATTTCAGGGCATCGATCTTTTCTAAATAAAACAGGGTGTCCTCTATTTCCTTCAGGCTGGCCTGTGTAATAGTCATGTGGATCTGGCCGGTGTTGTTGTAGGCTTCCTTGAGCTCATTGACGGAAAAAACGATGGCCGGATCCCTACCCTGCGGAATCTGCGCCGCATTTCCGGCTTTCTCTTCGGCAGAGAGTTCGAAGAGGTATTCCAGGATAAAGCGTGCTATTTCCTGCCTATTGGCGATTTTTTCACGCATCTCTTCAGGGTGTACGAGCCTTTTGACCGTAATCCGGTTGATGTGGTTTTGCACTATGCCGGCGGTCAAATTATCGATCTTCCATAGATTGAATATCTTCTTTAAGTCCCTTTGATCAACCTCTCCGCAGCCGCTTTCCCCGGCGTCTTCTCTGATCTGTTTCAGGTTGTAGCTTCTTTCTTCATCGTAGAGCAAGGTGAGAAGGTGGTTTTCCAGTATGCAGAAATAAGACAGCAGATTTTTGACGCTTCTATGTCTTCCTCCCGTTCCCAAAAAGGCGGTGAGATCCCTGTGGTCGGCCAGGATCTTTTCTTCTCGTAGGAGGAGGATGGCTTCTACAACGTCCTTTTGATCAAGGCCCAGTTTATCGGCTATATAGTCCACCCGGGACTCGGATTCCTCTTCATAAACATAGGACCGGCTACGGCTGCCGATGAGTGTTGTGATTATGCGGATTGCGTTTTCTTCCTGCTTTTCATCAAACAGGGGTGAAGCCTTTATCCTTTCTATGGCCTCCGCTGCATTACGGGTGAGAATGCTGTCGGCGTATACCCGGGATTTGTTGTTTCCCCGTTTAATGTATCCGGCTTGTTCCAGGGCTGCGATGGCAGCCCTCACCTTTGTCTCCAGGTCCCTGAACTGCTCTTCCCAACCGGCAGCCTCGGCGATTTCCAGGGCGGAACGGGTTATGGAGGAGCGCATTTTTGTGAGGCTTTTTATGCCTCTCCATATCTGCTGTATTTCTTTTATGGTGAGTTTTGTCTGATTTAGCATCATCAGATGCTTGTCCAGGTCTTTTTCGGAGAAAAGTACATAGCAGTCGGCGTTCAGCTTTTCATCCCGACCGGCCCTGCCGGCTTCCTGTATGTAGTTTTCCAGGGAATCGGATATATCGTAATGAATGACCAGGCCTACATTGCTTTTGTCAACACCCATACCGAATGCGGAGGTGGCCACTATGATGTCACTATTGCCGTCTATGAAATCACTTTGATTCTCCGCCTTTTCCCGATTATCCATCTGGCCGTGATAGGGTTTTGCTGCAAAGCCATCGTTAGTAAGCCTTGCGGCGATGGTTTCCGCCCTCCTGGTTCTTGAAACATAGACGATTGTAGGGCAATCTTTTGCTTGTATGAGATCCCGCATGGAGATGTATTTTTCCTCTTCATCTTCTTTATTGAGGATCGTGTAGCTGAGGTTTTTCCTTCGTTTGCGGGAGATGAAAAGATCCAGATCCATGTCCAGTTTTTCTTTGAAATAAAGGCAAATATCTTCGATTACACGTTTTCTGGCCGTAGCGGTGAAACAGGAAACGGGTATGCTTTCCTGTTTGTTCTTTTTCTCCTGAAGGGCTTTGATGAAATCGCCGATGAAGAGATAATCTATGCGAAAGTCCTGACCCCAGGCAGAAAAGCAGTGGGCTTCGTCGATGACAAATCGGATTACATTTCTTCCTAAAAGGAGGTTTTCAATGGTTGAGGAGCGCAGGGATTCCGGCGAGATGTACAGGAGGGATGCGGAGCCGTCTCTGACACGTTCGATGGATTTTGCCCGCTCGATGGGGTCCAGCTGGCCGTTGATGGTGACGGCGTCCACTATGCCGACTCTTTCCAGATTGTCCACCTGGTCCTTCATCAGGGACTGCAGGGGTGAAATGACCACGGTGAGACCTCTTGCGCTCTGGCCGCCGATCAGAGCGGGAAGCTGAAATGTCATGGATTTCCCGCCTCCCGTAGGAAAGACCGTCAACAAGGAACGATTATGAACAGCGGCATCCACTGCCTTTTCCTGGAGAGGCTCTCCGTCAAATGTGCGAAAGGACTCATAACCGAAATACCGCTTTAGCTCTTCGTGGATATCCAGAGCGGAACGGCAGTAACTGCATCCTGTCGGGCAGGGTGTGTTCCTGAGATTGTTGAGTATCTCTTCCACAAAGGGATAGGTTTTCGCCACCCAGGGCGGTATGATCGAGTAGCGATCCTCGGTTTGGATGAGAGCCAGAGCATAGGCCAGCTCGATGGGGTTGTTATCTATATAGGGTTGCAGGTCTTTGTTGCTGCAGATTTTGGTGCTGAAGGCGGTTCGTACCATGTGCTTTAAG
>CAYOYO010000100.1:0-6909 GCA_964408195.1 uncultured Oscillospiraceae bacterium
AGGTGTTACAGCGTGTCCAGGACGAAACTTTTAAAGGTTTCCGCTGTGGGTGAAAGGGCTGTATTCTTGTTCCAGACCAGGTAGAACTCTCTGTCCAGTTCCATTCCCTCTATGGGGAAGGCGAGGAAGCGTTCGCAATTCAAGCTGCACTCCACCGCTATTTTGGAAACCACGGAAACTCCCAATCCATAGCTGACACATTGGATGATAGCCTCCATACTGTTAGCCCTGGCCACCACATTCAGCTGTTTCGGATCATAGCCCATGGCACTTAAAGCCCCTTCAAATTCCTTTCGGGTAGCTGAGCCCTGCTCTCGCCATACAAAAGGTTCCCCGATAAAATCCTGGGGGGCCAGCTCTTTTCCCACCAGAGATTGGAACTTTTCGTTGTGGGGAGTGATCAGCACTGCCGTGTCCTTCATGATCTTTTCGTAATGGAGGTTGGCGGTTCCCTTATAGCCCAAAAAGCCGATTTCACCCTTCTGCCCAAGCAGGTTGTCCTCCACTTTACCACTGTCGGATTGCTCCAGGTAGAACTTTACCAGAGGATATTTTTCTCTGAACCTTGATAGGAGTTGGGGAACTATGTATTCACCGGGAATGGAGGATGCCTGGATCTCAAGTATCCCTTGGATGTCATTGGCATAGCTTTCTAAAGAAAAGACAGCCTTTTCCCTAGTGTTCAGCAGATTGACCGCATATTTATAGAGGATGCTGCCCTCCCGGGTGGGCAGAGCTTCTTTTCCGTGACGGTTGATCAGCTTGCAGCCCAGTTCTTTTTCCAAGGTGTTGATATGAGTGCTGATGGTTGGCTGAGTGAGAAAAGATGCGTCCGCTGCCTTTGAGAAGCTCTTATATCTCACCACATTTACAAAGGCCTCTATCTGTCTGAAATCCATGGTTCCCTCCTGCTCTTAAAGCAATATCCTGGCGTCATCCACCATTCCCGTTATCTTTTGTTGATCCAAATATTCCAGTATCAAGACTGCATATTTTCTCGATGTGTTTAATAGATCCCGATACTCGGCCAGAGTAATTCTTCCCTGTTTGTTCATGTGGTCGTAGAATCGCTTCATTGCTTCATCCCAATGATTATTATGCATATAGTACTGGTAAGTGAGCCTCTTCAGTTTGCCGCTTTCATTCATGGATTCGATGATCTGCCTTGCCAGCTCTTTATCCTTTTCCCCTTCGATACATTCTTCCAGTTCAGGGATTTCAAAACCCGCATCCAGGTATTTCTTTTCAAGTCGGGCCAGTATGGCTAAGTGCTCTTGCTTATACTCTACCCGATGGTCAGGTAAGGCCACATGATTCCCCAGATCCCTTAAATGCTCGCTTCGAACCAGGTGTCGCAGCAAAAGATCGATGGCTTTCACGTCACTAAAAAACAGCTTATCCGCCAGCTTTTTCCGGAATTCTCCCTTTTGCATCCCCGGCGAAATGGGGTTTTTACTGTGGTATTCCCCCAGAATTGTATCGGCTGCCCTCTCTATCTTTTTCACATAATCTGTATGGACATAGGTATCTTCCGAGAGGCTTACAGCTTTTCCATCTGAGACCAGCCCCCGGATTTCCGATGTGATTTCTTCCGAAGTCCTCCCTAATTTTACCGCCAGCTCCTGACAGGTGGGCAATCTGTTGCCCGCTTCCCTTAAGGTCTGCTCCAGCACCGCATCCTCCTCGCCGGCCTCTTTTACTGCAAGCCCCTCCAGGACCTCCTGTCGGAATCGTTTATGCTTTCCGGGGCTGGCATCCAGTATGATGCCGCCACCGATGGTCTCCACCGGGGAATAGAAGCGGATGATGAATCGGTCCCCCTTTCGCACAGCAACCTCTTCTTCCATGCGCAGCTGGGCATATCCGGTTGCGCCGCTCTCCAGGGCTTCTGAATCAAGAAGCACAGCTTTACATAGGGTTTCTGCCGAGCCGTAATAGAGGTGGAGCCGGCTACCGTTAAGCAGAGTTCTGGGTGCGTCGTCGAACATCCGGATCTTCACATCCAGCATCATGGTCTGCTCCAGAGAACCTTTGGCGGCAAGTACATCTCCTCTCTTGATCTCATCTTTTTTTATGTTGACCAGGTTCACGGCTGTGCGTTGCCCCGCAAAGGCTGTCTCTACCATGTTTCCATGAACCTGAATATTGCGTACTTTTGCAATCCTCTCACCGGGGTAAATCTGGACTTCACTTCCTACTTTCAGGGAACCTTCCATTAGGGTGCCTGTGATTACGGTACCGAAACCTTCCATAGTGAATACACGGTCAACGGGAATCCGCAGCAGAGAGGGGTCCTCTCTCCGATTGCCCACATCCTTGACTTTTTCCAGTATCAGTTGGCGAAGATCTTCGATATTTTCTCCGGTGTGGGCGGAGACGGCGATAATGGGCGCATCTTCTAAGAAAGTGCCTTTCACGGTGGCCTTCACATCTTCCTTCACCAGCTCCATCCAGTCCGGATCCACTAAATCGGATTTGGTGATGACTATGATGCCGTTTTTGATCTCCAGCATTTTCAGAATCTCGAAGTGCTCCACGGTCTGGGGCATCACCCCTTCGTCGGCAGCCACCACAAGCAACACTAGGTCGATGCCGCCTATGCCGGCCAGCATATTGCGGACAAAGCGCTCGTGGCCCGGCACATCGATGATGCCGATCTGCTGGCCGGAAGAGTTGGGCATTTCCGCGAAGCCCAACTCGATGGTGATGCCCCGCTTCTTTTCCTCTTTCAGCCGGTCCGTTTCTGTACCGGTGAGAGCCTTTATCAAACACGTCTTTCCGTGATCCACATGACCTGCGGTTCCCACTATCACGTTATGCATCCTGCCATTACCCCCTGCTCGTATTTCTCGCCACAGGCAATGAGCCCTTTGGCTACATAGCTGATTTCATCCTCTGCCACGGTCCGCATGTCAATCAACACCCGCTCCTGGTTGATGCGTACCACCACAGGCACCTGGCAGGCTCTCAGGTCCCTCTCGATGCGGTCTGGGGAAACCTCTTTGCCTATAATGGAAACTGCATACCCCTGCAGGAACTGATTTGGTGTGGATCCTCCCCCGATCTGTCCTTCTGACTTGATCACTTCCACGATAAAGGCATCTGTTGCCCTTCTCACCTGTTCCGCCAACAAGATAGCCTTATTCCTCATTTCATCCATAGATACGGTAATCATGGAAAGCACCGGTATCCTTTTCTTGGCTTTCTCCATATCAAGGTATTCCCGGAAGGTAGCTTCTAAAGCAGCCAGCGTCATCTTATCCACCCGGACCACTCTTGCCAGGGGGTGCTTTTTCATACAATCGATATATTCTTTTTTTCCGATGATAATTCCTGCCTGAGGGCCTCCCAGCAGTTTGTCTCCGCTGAAGGTGACCACGTCAACCCCGCTCTTTACGCTCTCCGGCACCGTGGGCTCGTCTATGCCGAATTGCCGGAGATCTGCCATGAGTCCGCTGCCCAGATCGTAGACCACAGGCAATCCGGATTCCTTGCCCAGAGCAGCCAGTTCAGACAGCCCCACCTCAGCTGTGAATCCCAAAATTTTATAATTGCTGGTATGGACTTTCAGGAGTACCCCCGTCTTTTCCATATCGATGGCGTTGCGGTAGTCCTCAAGTTTGGTCTTGTTGGTAGTGCCCACCTCACGGAGATGTGCTCCGCCCAGCTCCATAATTTCCGGGATTCGAAAGGAACCCCCTATTTCCACCAGTTCGCCCCGGGATACAATAACCTCCTTGCCCTTTGCCAAAGCTGAAAGACACAAGAGAACCGCGGCGGCGTTATTGTTGACCACCATTGCCCCTTCCGCGCCGACGATTTTGGCAATCAGTTTCTCAATATGGTCATGCCGAGAACCCCTGGCACCTTTTTTCAAATCATATTCCAGCGTGGAATAGTTCATGGCCGCTTCTTCCACATTCCGGCTAGTTTCAGAGGAAAGCCTTGCACGTCCCAGATTTGTATGGAGGATGGTACCCGTCCCATTTATAAGGCGACGCAGACTCTTTTGTCTCTTCCTGCGTATCTTACCGATGATTTCCTCAATCATCCGGTCATAACCGATCCTCGGCGGTTCTCCTCCCTCAAAGGAGAGGATTTCCTCCCTGACTGCATCCATAACCTCCCGGGCGGATTCCAGAATCAACTCTCTTGCAGTGTCCTCAAAAAACACAAATAGGCGTTGATCCTTCAACACCTCATCTATCTTAGGAATCTGCCTCAACAATTCCTTCTTATCCATTTGTTCCCCTCCTGCGCAGATAGATAAATATGGCGGGAATATGTGGGAATCGAACCCACCCAGGAGGCTCCTAACCCCCCGAACTGGTTTTGAAGACCAGAAGGCACACCAGCACCCATCTATTCCCCTATCGTTAATGCGTTTGAGCTATTATAGTATAGCATGGGATAAATGACAGCACAACTAGGGTTGTGCTGTCATCCGCTATTTTTCAATTGTATTTTTACATGAAGTTGGTTTGATATACCCGTCAGGCATCGGCTTTCTCTTTTCCCATAAGCCGCATAACCGTCTTTAAGAACATGGAGAGCAGCAACAAAATCCCTACATACCCGTTGATGACATAGACGATATTCACCATTTTTGAGAAGGGGACCACCAGCCCGATGAAGGTGCCCAAAGCGGCCAGTGTTACGGTGAGCCAGCGGAATTTTGGGGTTTTTTCCTCCGAAAAACGAGCTACTACCGTCCACAATAAGGGAACTGCCGTGGTAAAGATACCCGCCATGATGATTAAGGAGAAGCCTGTGGCAAAAATCGGATGTAGATTCTCCGCCAGATACAGCATCGGGATTTGCGTTCCGTTTACCTGCTTAATATTAGCCAATAGTCCAAGGGCTACTATTATCACTGCAAGAGAGAAGGCCACAGCCCCAAAGACACCGCCCAGAGCCGCCTCTTTTTTACTGTTGGCAGTGGCTCCCATGGCCGCCATGAAGGCGGCAAGCCACAGCATACAGAATCCAACATAGGATCCTGCCGCAAAGAACCAGTTGGTAGATGCTTTTGTCAATTCCAAAGTAGGCAGGAGGGCATTTCCTTCTGCAATTCCTGCAGGATCACGGAGGATGGCCGACAAGCCCAGCGCAATGGAAATCACTACAATCAGCGGGCCGATATTCCCGATTACATCAACAATACGATTCAAACCGAAAATTACAGTTGCAACCACCACCACAGCCAGTCCAATGCCGCCCACTGCCACAGGCAGACCAAAATGCTGATTCAGGGTCGCCCCCGCTCCGGCCACCATGACCATAAAAGACATGAAGATGAACACGATAGAGAAAAAGTCAAAAAAGGTTCCCAATGCATTTCCGCAATAGTAGCGGAAGATTTCACTGGGTTTCGGAAACTTCTTCACTTGACCTACCGTAATGAAATCCACGCCCACGTAGATCATCAGTATCATTACCACCAATGCGCCTGCAATACCCATATATCCATAGGACGTAAAGTACTGCAGAATTTCCTGTCCGGTTGCAAATCCCGAACCGATCAGGAAAGCGATGAAAGCTCCCGCAAAGGCAAAGACCTTTTTCCAGCTGACAAATTGCTTATCCATATTGCGCTCCCTATTCAAACACGGTCTGTCCGGTAACCTCTGTTTCCAACGCTTTCAAAGCCTTTTTCACAAGCTGCATTCTCACCTTATAGCTTCCTTCCTCACCCAATGGCGGATTGCCAAGGGGATAGGGGATTCCCACTGCCGGAACGATTCTGTTTGCTCCAATGGTCAGAGAGATGGGAACCACTGTACAGACATGAACCACGGGAATACCGGCACGCTCAATTTCTTTTACCATCGTTGCACCGCAACGCGTACAGGTTCCTCAGGTGGAGGTCAGGATTACCGCATCCACACCGTCGGCAACCAGCCTTTTTCCTATCGCTTCCCCAAATCCTTTGGCATTGCCGATGGATGTACCAGTACCCGTGGTGGTTGCAAAGTAATTTACCAGTTCACCGATCTCCCCTTGTCGTTCCAACTCCCGCAAAGCATCCAACGGAACTACCAGATTTGGATTTTCCAACACGAAAGCTCTGTCATAGCCGCCGTGAATGGTCATAAAATCATCGGCGCTCATCCTGTCCATCCCTTCCATGCTGTATATGCCGAATTTTGTAGCACTGGAAGATTCAATGCGGTCCGGGTTGCCCTGAGGAACGATTCCGCCGGATGTAACCACGGCGATTTTCGCATTTTTCATATCTTTGATAGCGGGCATGGGATCTACCCTGTCAAATACAGGCATGGGATACTCTGTCACATAAGAATCGCCGACCATTTTTCTCACCAGCATTTCAACGCCTCTGGCCGCTCCGTTCTGTTCTGCAAAATAATTGACGCGGATACCACGCTCCATATAGCCCTCTGCAGCCGGGGAGAGAATTTCTTCCCCATTCATCATTTTCTTTAGAAGGGCTGCGATTTTAGGCATTGCTGCCCTCATATCCGCGGCGGAATCTCCTGTGCGGACGATGAAAAGATCCTTCCGGAACATATCCACTCCGGGATTTTCTTCATACATACCTGTAATAACCGGTATGGAAAACTTAGCTTCCGCTGCCTTTGCTATTGTCCCACAGGCTACACCGTAACGCCCCGCGTTAAAAGCCGGACCAGCCACGAACCCATCCGGGTTGAATGCTTCTATCATTCCGAGAAGAGTTTCCGTTGCCGTTTCCAAATTTTCTCCGAAATAACTGTCCCCGCAAATAACGGTGCCTACAACTTCATATTCTTCACCCAGTGCCGCAGCCAGTGCCATTCCGGGACCTACCGTTCCCACTTTTGATTCCGGGGAGATGTGAGCTTTTTCCTCTCCGCCGATTCCGGCAAAGAAGTTGTTGATATAGTGAACGATTCGTTTCTTTTCCATCTG
>CAYOYO010000101.1:0-6836 GCA_964408195.1 uncultured Oscillospiraceae bacterium
TTAAACCACGTGATATATTATTCCCATTTGGTTCTGTTGTCAATCATAAATATAGTACCGGATCCGAGGTCTTGAATGGTTTTGAATGGAGGTAAATTCTCACACAAAGTTCCACAGCGGACAAGACTGTGGAACTTCGTGCAAAACCATATCTGTTTGAGGTGTTTGCATTCACCTTTGGAGGAGCTGTTTCATAAGTCTTGGGAATCAGATCTATTCCCGCCATCCGGGCGGGGAAATTCCCAAACCTTACTTGTTCATGTAGTGATTTTTCAGATTGAACATTTTACGAACATCGTCTGATGTTGCAACTTCTCTCTGGAATTCGCCTGCCAGGCGTACAGCTCTCTCTACCAGCTGCTTGTTTGATTCTGCTTTGACGCCTTTTGCATAGTAAGTGTTGTCTTCAAAACCAACACGAACGCTTCCGCCGAGAAGTATTCCGGCTGCCAAAATCGGCAGGTGATGGCGGCCAACACCGAATGTACTCCATGTGCATCCTTCCGGAACCATTCTCTGAAGGAAAATCAGATTCTCAATGGATGCGGGCATCCCGCCCGGTGATCCAACGATTAATTGGAAGTGTACAGGCATCTGCAGTACACCGGTCTTAATGTAATGAAGAGCATTGTCCATCATGCCTGCGTCAAAGATTTCAACCTCAGGTTTGATCCCCAGCTCCTGTTGGGTCCTTCCCAGCTTTTCCAGAAACTGTGGTGAGTTTTCGAAAATTTCATTATAAGCCCAGTTCATAGTCCCGCAGTCAAATGTTGCCATTTCAGGTTTGATTGCGTGCAGGTGAGCCATTCTGATTTCATCTCCTGCCGTAATGTCGCCTGATGTTGTGCAGTTGATTACGATATCACACTTTTCACGGATACGGTAAACGGTTTCTTTGAACTTCTCAGTATCCATAGTAGGACGGCCTTCATCGTTTCTGACATGTACGTGCGCAATCGCAGCACCTGCTTTGTAGCATTCAAAAACATCTTCGGCGATTTCTTTCGGTGTAATCGGTGTTGCCGGATTAAGTTCTTTCGTTGGGCCCTCGCCCGTAGGTGCAACAGTGATAATAAGTTTGTCCATAAGTATCCTCCTTATATAATTACTCTAGCATCAACGATTTTAAGCCCGTGTTCATATACAAATACCGGATTAATATCAAGTTCTTTGATTTCAGGATTCGCTTCTGCCAGCTCTGAAACCTTCATGATAAGATCAGCAATCGCGTCAATATCCTTGGGTGCACTTCCCCGATATCCTGTCAGCAGCTTCACGCCTTTAATACCGTTAATCATTTCGTAGGCTTCTTCCTTTGATACAGGTGCCAGCTGAAGTGATACGTCCTTGAGCAGTTCTACGAATATGCCACCCAGACCAAACATAATAGCGTTTCCGAGCTGTGAGTCTTTCGTCATCCCCACGATGCATTCAACCCCTGGTTCTAGGCTTTGCATTACGTTTATGCCCTCGATGACAGCACCGGGGCATTTCTCTTTCACGCTATCCAGCATAGCCGCATATGCCTCGCGAAGGGCTGCTTCATCTGCAATCCCTACCTTTACCCCGCCAACATCCGATTTATGAATGATGTCATAGGAGGAAATTTTGATTACAACAGGGTAGCCGATTTCAGCTGCGAAAGCCGCTGCTTCGTTTGCGTCCTTTGTCAGTTTGCATTTGGGTGTCGGAATTCCATATTGCGAGAACAGCTCCATTGCGTCCGGTTCAAGAAGACTGCTTTGCTTTCCCATGGTTTTTTCAATCATTGGATTCATTGTTCTGAATTTCCTTTCTCTATTTCGTAACCAACAGATGACTCAGAGCCTTAACCGCTCTTTCTGGCGTCGGGAATGATGGAACACCAAGAGCCTGCATTTCATCCACTTCTTTTTCCTGAACGGTTCCACCGCCAAGATAGCTTACCATAAGACTGATCTGGCCCAGATTTTTTATTCCTGCCACCACTTGGGCAGCGCCCGGTATCGGGTCTCCAAAAATCATCAATAGCGTTCCATATCCCAGCTTATCGATGTTTTCACATATTACCTCTGCAGCAGCTCCGTAACGATCCGCGGTAGCATCACCTGTGACATCCATAGGATTCTTGATGACACACTGGTCTGGAAGCACATCCGCAAGTGGCTGAGTGATGAAATCCGGAAGCGGCGAGATCTCTACACCGTTCTCTGCAGCGGTATCTGTGGCCAGAATTCCCGAACCGCCGCTGCTGGTCATAACCAGAAGCTTATTGTTTGCCGGCTTTGGCATCATTGCCGCCAGCTTGCAGGCATCATACATTTCTGTAATGTCGTTTGCGCGGATGATTCCGTACTTTTTACAGAACACTGTGAACAATTCATCGTTTCCTGCAATTGACTTGGTATGTGACGCGATTGCAATCTGTCCCTGTGCGGTTCTGCCGGGCTTGAGCACGACTACCGGCTTCTTCTTGGCAGCTTCTTTAACAGCTTCAACGAAGCCTGAGTTCTCTGCAATTCCTTCTATATTCAACGCGATAACTTTAACGTTAGGATCCTCAACAAAGAAATTTATAAAATCAACTTCAGTAACATCCAGCTTGTTGCCCAGAGCTGCAAAGCATGTTACACCGATGCCTTCCTTCTCTGCAAGCAATTCTATTTCTGCTCCGATTGTACCGCTTTGTGTCACCAGGCCGATGGCTCCCTGTGTCTTGACAACAGGCCATGTAGCACACATCTTGTTTGCAGTATAATTTACGCCCTGGCAATTTGGTCCTATGATTCTTATGCCATATTCTCCGGCTATATCAGCCACTTCCTTCTCCAGCTCCTCGTTTCCAATTTCACGGAAGCCTCCGCTGATGATGATTGCGCCCTTAACACCCTTCTCTCCTGCTTCACGGAGAGTGCCGGGCACAAATTTCGCCGGTACGCAGACAACGATAAGGTCAATCGGCCCATCAACATCACAGAGAGTTTTGTAGCATGAAAGTCCCAGAAGGGTTTCCTCCTTCGGATTAATCGGATAAATAGCGCCCTCGAATCCTCCTTCAATAATGTTGCTGAGGAGAGTATGTCCCATCTTGCCGGGTTTCCCTGATGCTCCAACTACTGCGATAGATGATGCATACAGGATATCTTTTAATTCATACATGTTCTTTACTCCTTATGTGTTTATTTGTTGCCGTTTCTCATCCAGTCAGGGTCGGCATATTCCGGATTGGGATATGTATAGAAGCCCTTTCCGCTCTTTACGCCCAGTCGTCCCTCTTCTATTAAGTCAAGCAGCTTCTGAGGTGGCTTGTCGGATTCGTCTCCGCTCTCGTTGTAGTAGCTCATCTCTATGTCACGGATTACATCGAGTCCTACAATGTCCATGAGGCCAAATGGTCCGTATGCTGTTCCGAAATCCATTCTGAATGCACGGTCCATGTCCTGATAATCACAGTAATCCTCGTTCCAGAGCCTCAGTGACTCCTTCTTGATTGCTCTCCAGATTCTATTCTGCGAGAAACCCTTTATTTCCTTCTTTGTTACGATAGGAATCAGATTCTGCGATGTAAGAAACTCCAGTACAACCGGCTTTATTTCGTCGTCTGTATATGCATTCCACATAACCTCTACAAGATCATCTTTAACAGGAGTCATAAAGTTTACATTAAATGTCAGATTCTTGCGTTTAACATCTCTTCCCATGTCGGAACTCTTAAGGGAGGATGAGTTCGAAGTAATCAGGGCATCCGGTTTTGCCAGTTTGTCTATTTCAGCCCATACCTTCTGTTTCAACTCCAGTTTTTCCGGTACAACTTCCATGATAAGATCAGCATCTGCAACGCTCTCTTTCATATCTACCGAAAAAGTAATATTATTGAAAAGGCCTTCCATTTCATCTTCCTTCAGTTTGCCCGACTCGATGTATTCTTTTGCCCACTTTTCCATTTTTGCCTTGGCGGCTTCCAGTACATCTTCCTTCATATCACATGCAATAATACGTTTGCCGTAATAAGCCCCACGAAATGCAATCTGAGCACCCTGTGTTCCTACTCCTATAACAGCCATACTTTCAACTTTTTCAATCATACTTAATGCACCTCCTTTAGTTATGTGATTTGAATCTTATTTCATAGTCTTTTTAAGTATATCTTCAAAATCCATGCCAATTCTGTAACAGTGGCGAATAATTCTAAAATACTGCAATTTCAATCCTTTTGTACAATGTGAAAGCGACGAAGCAAGAAGGCAAATTAGAAAAAAGCCTCCTGTTTAGTCATAATTGACAGGAGTCTTTGTTTTTTGTTGATAAGTGGGGGTTTTTAGGGATTAGTCACAAATGAACTTATTTAGTCTTTTTTAGCTATTCTTTTTGAGCGTAGCCGGGAACATATTTCCTCAGTTTTCTTGCTGCGGTGGTCTGACTGAGTCCCAGAGCGTTAGCTACGGCAACGCTGGTATGATACTTGTTGTAAGCTTCAATAATGATATCTTTTTCAACCCGCTCCAGTACATCCGAGAGATATCCGGCTTTATCGTACTCCTTCGGACCGCCATATCTTATATTTCCAGGCAGGTCTTCCGGCCGTACGACTTCGTTTGTGTTTGTTACAACAAGCCTCTCGATAAAATTTTCAAGCTGTCTGATATTACCCGGCCACTGGTATGCCTCCATCATCATAAGTGCTTCGCTGGATATTGTAACGTTTTTGTGATACCGCAAGTTGAAATCCAAAAGAAATTTCATGATCAGCGGAACAATATCATCTTTCCGCTCTCTAAGAGGTGGTATGTTGATACTTACAACATTGAGGCGATAGTAGAGGTCCTCTCTGAATTTGCCTTCTTCGACACTCTGTTCGAGATTCTGGTTTGTTGCAGCTATCATTCGAAAATCCACGTTAACCTGATCCAGGCCTCCCACTCGAGAGAAGCTTTTGTTCTGGATTACAGAAAGAAGCTTGACCTGAAGCTCGATTGGCAACACACCGATCTCATCAAGGAACAGAGTGCCTCCGTTTGCCAGTTCAACCTGCCCCGCCTTGCCTTTGCTGTCAGCGCCTGTAAAGGCCCCTTTCTCATATCCAAACAGCTCCGATTCCAGCAATGACGGCGGGATTGCTCCGCAGTCAATTGTGACGAATGGTCCTTTCGCCCGATGGCTATGTTGATGAATTATATGAGCAATCAGTGTTTTGCCCACGCCTGTATTACCGGTAATCAGTACATTCACATCCACATCGGAAATCTGCGCAATAAGGCTGTATATGTCCTGCATCTGCTTACTCTTAGTGATTAGCTTCTCATCATCCGATTTATGAAGCTTCATCGATAGAATCTGCTTCTTGTACTCGCTAATCATTTGCTCCAGCACTTTGTATTGCTCATTAAGACTGCTCAGGCCTGCAATGTCAATGGAATTGAAGCTTATTACATATTCCAGGTTTCCTTCGCTGTCAAAAACAGGTACTCCTGTTGTAAGGACGCTTTCGCCCAGTTTGTTTTTCTGCAGGGTGGTTACTTTTTTCCGCTCCCGCAAAACCATGGCGGTGACAGAGGGTACAAAAGTACCATCATCCTCCAGTTCATAGCACGACTTGCCCACAATATCCTCTGCGCGCACCTTGTAATGTTCCTCATAGGATTCGCTGACCCTAAGAGCTATCCCATTGGCATCAGACAAAAAAATATCATTTTCGTTGTTCATGATGTCGAACAGGATATCCATTCTTTTGTCCCAATTTGTCTTTTCCATTTTTCCGAAGCCTTATCCGCTAAATCAAGTTAAAAACCGTTTTCAGTATTATGTCACAGATGGTCTTTGTTAGTCGATATCTTCTTTCATTCTCTTCTCTCTTAATAACCAATCCCGGAATCGGATCCTTAAGCGAATTCATGACGAAATTAATTCTAAATTATATCTTGAATCGGACATGGTTACGAGTGCGCATTTATTCCACCACCTATTTACATGGGGACTCCTCCTCCACCAGGAGTTTATCAGAGGTGCATCCCCATATAAACAGGCTTTTGCAGCATAACCGCCTACTATGTTACATAAAATGTTTTGATGATGTTTTGAACTGGATAATCAATTTCTCATTGTATTGCTTCATTATTTCATTGATATCTTTTCCCTCATAGTCATAAAAGCCTTTTCCGGTTTTTATACCAAGCTCATTCTTTTCCATTTTTTCTTTCAGTAATTTGTTTGGCTCAAGGGAATTGTCCATGTCGGGCAGCAAATTTCCAGCCTCTATAGACCATATATCGGCACCGCCAAAATCCACTATTTCCAAAGGTCCGGCTATCGGATATCGGAATCCGGGACCATATTTCAGTACATTATCCACATCCTCAGCATTTGCAGTTCCTCTTTCGATGAGCGAAAACACTTCTCTCAAAATGGCTTGCTGCAACCTGTTTGCAAGCAAACCCGGGACATCTTTCAGGACTTTTGCAGGTTTTTTCCCAAGGCCTATGTACATATCATATATTTCATCGTATACCTCTTTGCTGGTATTTCCAAAGTCAGAAAGCTCAACCAAGGGAACGATATGCGCTGGATTGAACCAGTGATTGATCGCGCATCTTTCTAGTCTTTCTTCAGAAACCTTTGCAAACATATCGACTAATTTTAGACTGGAAGTATTGCTTGCAAATATGGTGTGGGGTTGGCACCAGGAATCCAGCTTCTGGAAGGTATCTTGTTTTAATTCCAAAACTTCGGGAATCGCTTCAATAACATAGTCTCTGTCCACGGTGGCTTCCTTTAAATCTGTGAACGTTTTCAAATTTGACATGGAGTTTTCGACTTCTTCTTTTGTTAGATATTCTGCCTCACATAAAATATTCAATTCC
>CAYOYO010000102.1:0-6784 GCA_964408195.1 uncultured Oscillospiraceae bacterium
CCCGTGGCTTGCGTGGCTTGTCCCGTGGTTGGTAGGTTGATATCAGATGTCCCGAACACAGGCACTGATATTTTTTGTCGCCAGCAATAGTAAAATATGTAATTATTGGTTGACAAAGGAAGCTGTCGCTGATATTATAATAACATAATATGGAAATTGCTAAGTGGAGTAAGGAGGTGCTCCCTTGAAGAGAAGCCGAACCGTGATTGGACTGTTGCTCATTGTTTTTTCGGTTGCAGGATTGATTTTCTGGGAAGTGAGGGGAAGGGAAACCGTATTGCTGGATACGGTTATCGTCGCAAAGGAGAAAATACCTGCCGGGATGGAGATTACCCGGGACCGGGTGTCCTCCGCGGGGGTATTGGCGGAAAACCGAATCCAGGGGTCTCTGGATTGGAAACGTCTCCCAGAAGTAGTCGGTTGCGTTGCATTGCAGGATATCGTTGCAAACAGTCAGATCTCTACAGAGCACCTGGCAGACGGCGACTTCTATATCCGGTCCGGTCAGTCGATTTTTGTCATCCATCCGGACTGGATTACAATGAGAAGCAGCTCTTTACGGCGGGGAGACTGGGTGGATATCTATGCTAGCATGGATAGTAAAAAGATCGGAAGCTATCGGGTTGCTTTTGTGAAGGATGCCAACGAATTGGAGGTCACGGACGGAGAAGGAAGGACAGAAACCAATCCACTGAACAGAACCATCTCCACAGCTCCTATCAGCCATCTGGAGATTATTGCCGATATGAAAGAGTACGGAAAAATCTTAGACTCCCTCCATAATGGAGGCGGGGGATTACTTCTGATCCAAAAGCAGGCGGTGATTCGGTGAGCAGCATACATGCGTTCCACGGTGCCGACGGAAAGGCAGGCACCACCATGATTACCCAGTGCGTAGCTGAGTATATCGCGTCCAATCGAAAAGAAGTCAAGGTTATGGCTGTCTCCATCCACGGGAGGCCGGGTACGGAGTATGTGGACCGGGTCACCGAATCCATCGAGGGCATTAAGCTCTATCTGGACAACAGGCTGTTGGACATCCAAAGACTCATGGTGGGTTGCAAAAAGACAGATAACCTTTACATGCTTGGGGGTGTGGAAAGCATAGAGCATGTACGGAGCTACCATCCGGAAATGGCTACTTATCTTTTAGAGAAACTTCGCGAAACATTCGATCTGATTCTGGCAGACACGGGAAACGATATTGATAACGGACTGGCTTTCGGTGCATTGGAATGCATAGAAGACAGGTATTGCATCATCACTCAGCAGGAATCCATACTCAAAAGATATGAAAGACTCAAATCTTTATATAACAGGCTGGGACTGACTTTCTCCTCTCACATTGTCAACAAGTACAGTCATCGGCACCCTTGTGACATTCGCTACATTGGAGAGCGATTGTCTCTGGAAAAGAGTGAGCTCTTAAAGGTAGAGGCCTCCGACTACGGATGGCAGGCAGAGTCAGAGCATCGGACCTTGCTGTCCTACAGGAACGACACCTTCTCATCTGACATCCGGAGCATTGCAAACCGGATTCTGTCCAAAGCCCGGATAGATACCATTGAAGACGGAAGGAAAAAGAAGTGGACCCTTTCTATCTAGAGGATTACATAAGCGGCAAAGAAGCGGATCGGAAAGCTCCGCCCATGAGCTTTGAAAAACTTTGCGACATGATAGGAGAAGATTTTATCAGGGAATGGGATCAGGATGGGGAAGACGTTCACAGCGCTCTGGAACTCCAAAAAAAAGCAATTATCGGGTATGCCAACGAGATGGCCTTCTTTAAGGAAAAAATACGAACCAGGATTAAGGAATACCATGCGGAAACCGTTGAATTCCCCCCCTGGTACCGGTCCGCAGCTGATGGGGTCTACCATGAAAATTGGGGCCTGGCAGGAATTGCAGAATGGTTTACCGATGAGTACAGTGAGAGCAGTTCTGCAAAAATCATAGGAGACAGGATCTATTTTCTCAAAGATGGCGGCATGCGATTAATGCCACAAAGGATTGGTAAACACCGGCGGGAACAGCTGGTCAGAGCCTTTCTCCTGCTCACACCAAATGAACGCTTGGACAAAGATTTTCACGAAGTCTATCTGTTAGACGGGACAAGAATCACGATTTTTGGCGGGCAGATGGTGAAGCAGGGACAGGATGCCATCATATTCAGGAGATACGTGATTCCCAACTATACCTTTGAGGAACAGGCAAGGAGAGGGACTATCCCCGAAGATGCGATCCCATTGCTGAAAGCTATGGTGGAATTCGGACCGAATCTTGTGGTGGTGGGACAGGTACGTTCCTCGAAAACCACATTCCTTTCCACCTGGCAGAGCTATGAGGACCCTGCTTTAGAAGGTGTCATGGTTGAGACCGACCCGGAAATCCCGCTGCATCTCATGATGCCGGAGGCCCCCATTATACAGCTTATTGCAGACAACGAGGAACTGAGGAGGATATCTAAAAACCTGCTGCGAAGCGATGCAGACTACTTCATTCTGGCGGAAGCCAGAGACGGCAACGCCTTGGAGACAGCATTGAAAGTAGCGGCAAAAGGGACCCGGAGGATGAAACTCACTTTTCATTGCAGAGACCCACTTGACTTTCCCTATGACGCAGCATGGGAGATTGTGAAAGCAACGGGAGGAGATTTGGAAACCACAGCGAAGAAGGTGGCCGGAGCCTTTGATTACATCTTCCATTTTATACAGTTGAAAAATAAAGGGAAGAAAAGACTTCGTGGCATTTATGAGCTTTCTTACGATCGTGAGTCCGGGGTAATCCAAATGATGCGTTTATGCGCTTATGATTATCAAAGTGACAGCTGGAAATGGAACTATCACATAGGACATGACAAAAGGGAGTCTGCTCTGGAGGAAAACCCGGAAGCATTTAAAAGGTTTAGCCAACTTCTGGAACGGTTGGCAGAAGAGCACCCATTTGAAAGGGGAGACAGGGGATAATATGACTCGGGAAGAAATGCTGACAATCGGAATCAGTTCCGCTATATACCTCCTCATGGCAGTGGGAGCCTATATTCTGCTGGCAAGTTTTCTACGCTCTGTTATGGAAAAGGCTGCAATGTTGCGGCGGCTTCGAGCAAGGCGGAGAAGACTGCGTGAAGAAGGAGAAATGGGGCGGAAACTGCGTAATGGATTGCAAACAGCCATAGGACCCGGTATCACTCCGGGGGCATTCTGTTGTATTATTTCTACGGTATTTCTCATCGTCTTTCTTATGGCAAGCCGCTCCGTGGGAGTCGTTACCGCATTGATTCTTTCCGGAGCAGCAGCCTCCATGCCCTGTATGCTGGTATGGATCCGCCTATGCAGTGTACGGCGCAGAGGAAGTCATGAAGGTGAAAAACTGGTAACCGAGTTTTTACGGCAATATCGTATGAACAACTTCAACGTTTATGAGACCATGGAAAAGGTGGTTTTATCCTCGGCAGATATTAAAATCACGGGGAGGCTCCTTAGCAAACTTCTCTACAATCTCAGGAACACGGGCGATCCGGCACAGATAAAAGCAGCCACCGATGGATTTGCTTTCGGTATAGGGACAAACTGGAGTCTAATGCTGGCACATGACATATACATCGCCGCCGAGAAAGGCACCAACATATCTTTGGCAGTGGAAGATATATTGGTTCAACTGAGAGAAGCCAGAGCCATGGCAGAAGAAAGAAAGCGGATTAACAGCGAAGCAGCCAGGATGACCTTTTACATGGTGCCTTTCATTTACTGCGTGACTGTGCTGATGGCGGTGAAATATCTGGATGTGCCTATGGGTAAATTCATGCAAAATCAGTTTAACACAGCGGAAGGGCTCATTCTGTTTCTTTTTATCTTATTCCTGTTTGTCTTAAATATGGCGCTGATTCAGCTGGTTATCAACCAACGTTTCGACTATTGAGAGGGGAACGCAATGATTCTTTCATCCCTGATTTTTTACTCCATTGCAGTCACAGGGTTTATGGGTATTTTACTTCTCCGATTGGAGAGGGATCGACTGAGGGTGCTGCAGGCCAGAAGATGGAGAATTCTGCTGAACAACTTTGAATATGCCAAGTCCCCTCCATTTCGGATTTTTCTGGATGTTATGGAGAAAAGCCGCAAAGATCGGGTGGATATGGAAATATACGAAGCCATTTCCTTCTTGCGGAATATCACGGTCATGGGAAAGGGCGGCACTCTCAGTGCCGATACGTTGCTGGAACAGCTGATTCTCCATAAAGGGAAACTTTCGAAAACCTACGGGCAAACTTTGCGATTACTGCGACAGAACCGAAAAGAAGAAGCCATCGACTACTTTTCACAGGCTGTGGCCACAGACATAAGCAAAGATTTTGCAAGGCTCCTGATTCAATGGGATGAGATCGATCCCAAACAGCTGCTGGAAACGCTGCTGTCCCATCAGAAAAACATTAGAGAGGCCAGGTTGACGGCGCAGAAGCGCCGGGACGAGACGGTGAGCGACTTGATATACCTCCCGGTGGTGGTGAATGTAATGCTGGTGTTCATCAACTTCATTTATGTGGGTTACTTCATCGATCAGCGGGAAATGCTGACGATGCTTTTGTAACAATCGTTTTCCTTTGTTTAGAAAGAGAGGTATGTTATGAAGCAAATTATCGTTATGATTGCTATGATCGCACTGGGTATGGCGATTGCGGTCCTCGTCGTGGGCTTCGGCGATACGGCAGAAGGGCTGGCTACTGCCGCACAAACGGAACTCACCTATGAAAACATAGTAGGCCCATAACCTTAAGTGAAGGAGGCGATGGGTGAAGTGAAGCAGGTCATTATCATGGTGGCCATGATCGCGCTGGGTATCACCCTGTTCCAACTGGTGGCAGGGGGGGATGACGGTTCCATCATGAGCGTGATGAAAGGGGTTTTCCAGGAGGAAATCCAAGTCAGGACAAGCTCGCCTTAAGGGGGGATGTTTATTTTGAAGCAGTTGATAGTGTTAGCGGCGGTGCTGCCACTCATGCTGGTTTTCATGGCACAGTTTACCTTGGACCAAAAGAACAGCGCTGTGATCGGTATGCTGCAACAGCAGGTCTATACTGCGAAGGAACAAGCAAAGCAGGAAGGTTGCTTTACGCCAAAAATCAAAGAGGACCTGAAGAAGGGTATCAGCACAAAGTTAGGAATCCCGGAACAGGATATTCTCATCGTGGCTACAGAGAGCCCGATTTATCGAATCAACTATTTTGACCAGGAAGGGGAGCGTGGGATCATTCATTACAGCATTTCGGTGCCCCTCGACAAGATCGTCGCCGGAGGAGGTCTCATGGGGATATCGCCGGAAGAGAATAAGGGTATGTATACCGTGGAGGGCACAGCCGCCAGTGAAAAGTTGCCGGATTAAAAGTTAAAGGGAGGTTTTGCAGATGAAGGTCTTTATCCTGTTTCTTGCGCTGTTGATAGTGAATGTGACCTTTATCTCCTATCAGGGAGACATGAACCGGTATGTGCAGCTGCAAACCTTTCTGAAAGCCGTTGCGGAAGAAGCAGCAGCGGGAGCTGCCCTCTACTACGATGAGAATGCCTACAGCCATGGCTCTATGATTATTAACAGGGAAGAAGGAGAAAGATACATAGAGGACCTTCTGACCCGGGCAACGGTAAAATTGCAGCTGAACGAGGGGGAAAGCCTGACTGCAGAGACGGTGGTCATGGATGACAACAGCGGCGCTGCGGACTTTGGGGTCTCCCCCTCTGTGACGGTGACACTGCGCCTCACCGTCGCAGACCTGTTCCGGCTCCCCTTCCTTGAGCGGGAACAGGTAGTCCGCAGCGCAAAATACGAACTTGCCGATTATTAGCCGGGATGTTAGAATGATAACCACGAATATCAACAAAGGAAAGGCAACCTGGGTCTATGAAGCAAGATTACCTTTACGACGGCTGCGGCCCAAAGCGAATATGGGAGCTGGACTTTCTCCGGGGCTTTTGCATCTTCCTGATGGTTCTGGATCATACCCTCTATGACTTGGCATATATTTTCCGTTATCAATGGTTCCACGCAGAGGAGGGGGCGGGGTTATTATACCAATTGACACGCCTTGCAGCGGCAGAGTATTTCCCATGGGTCTTAAGGGACGTTGGTTGGTGGATCGCGGTATTTTTTTTCGTTTTCATCTGTGGAATCAGCTGCTCCTTCAGCCATTCGAATTTAAAAAGAGGTCTGAGACTGGCAGGGGTGGCAATGTTGCTTACCTTGTTCACTTATGGCCTAGATTGGTACCAAGGCCTGTCGGACCACTTCACTATCCGCTTCGGGGTCCTGCACATGCTGGCTGCGTCCATTCTGCTCTACTGCTTGCTGAAAAGGATGGGCTCACTCTTTCTGCTCCTCCTGAGCTTTTTTTTCATCGCTGTGGGTATCTATTTCTTGTATATTCCTTTAGAGAGCACCATCAGCTATAGCGCAATCCTTGTGCGGAGTACCGCAGAGTTCCATTCGGCGGATTATTTCCCTCTGCTTCCCTGGTTTGGTTTTTTCCTTGCCGGCTCGGCTTTAGGCCCTCTCCTCTACAGAGAACGCAGATCTTTCTTCCCCCAGTGGGGAGGTTCAGCCCTTTTAAAGCCGGTGCTCTTTGTGGGCCGCCATTCCTTGATTGTCTATGTGGTCCATCAGCCCTTGGTCTATGGTATTTTAACACTGGTTGGAATCCTTTTCGTCAATTGACGGGTTGGGTTTTGATTGACATTTTCGCGGGTATGATTATAATGAAATCGTAACAAAATAATATAGTAAAATGCGATGAAGA
>CAYOYO010000103.1:0-6769 GCA_964408195.1 uncultured Oscillospiraceae bacterium
TACAGGCACCGCGACTCCAAAGAGTCTGTCCCCCTAGCCGGTTGTCAGGTCTTTCAGTATGCAATTGAGGTACACAACATGATAATTGAAAAAATAGCAAAAGAATTAGGGCTTAGGGCATCCAATGTTCTAACAGCCGTGGAACTCCTGGACGACGGAAACACGGTTCCCTTTATTGCCAGATACCGGAAGGAAGCCACCGGAGGGATGTCCGATGTGATTTTGAGGGACTTGGAGGAGCGGCTTGCCTATCTACGCAATTTAGAAGAGAGAAAACAGGAAGTCCTTCGCCTGATTGACGAACAGGGCAAGCTGACGGAAGAGTTGCGGGAAGATATCCTTGCAGCCGAGATCCTTCAACGGGTGGAGGACCTCTATAAACCCTATAAGCAAAAGAGAGCCACCAGGGCTTCCAAGGCAAAGGAAAAAGGTCTTGAACCCCTGGCTGTGATCATAAGGGCAATGCAGCTGAGAGAAGGAACCCCTTTGGATGCGGCAATGCCTTTTGTATGTGGGGACCCGGAACTGATAAAAGCCGGAAAAGGGGCGGCTTCCCCGGAGGAAGCTTTGGCCGGCGCGGCGGATATTATCGCGGAGAGCATTGCCGATGACCCGGATTTTGTGCAATCGGTTCGTCAGATGACTTTTGAGACAGGGCAGTTGGTTTCCGAGGCGTCGGATCCGGCGGAAAGCACGGTTTATGATATGTATTACGATTACAGCGAAGCCCTATCCAAAATACCCAACCATCGCATACTGGCCATAAACCGGGGTGAAAAGGAAAAGAAGCTAAAGGTTAAGATAAAAGCCCCGGTGGATTCGATTTATCGCTCGCTGAAACAGGAGATGGTCCGCAATGAAAGCAGCATCTTCCTTGAGCTCATGCATGCAACGGTGGAGGATGCGTACAAGCGGCTTATGGCCCCCCAGATTGAGCGGGAACTCCGAAATCAGCTGACGGATCGGGCAGAAAAGGAAGCGGTGAAAGTCTTCGCCAGAAATACGGAAAACCTGCTCATGGTGCCGCCTGTGAGGAATGCAAGAGTCCTTTCCATCGATCCCGGTTTTCGGACAGGTTGCAAGGTAACTATGCTAGACGAAACGGGTAAGCTCCTGGCTTACACCACTATTTACCCCACGGAACCCAGAAAGGACATAGCCGGCGCGAAAAAAGCCCTGCTTGCCCTGATACAGACATACAAAGCCAATGTGATCGTTATCGGAAACGGGACTGCCTCAAGGGAGACGGAAATTTTCGTGTCCGAACTGATCCGGGAATCCGGCATCAAGGATTTGCAGTATACCATTGTAAATGAGGCTGGAGCTTCTGTATATTCCGCTTCCAAATTGGCCACGGAGGAGTATCCGGACCTGGACGTTACCACACGAGGGGCCATGTCCATCGGACGACGCCTTCAGGATCCATTGGCGGAACTGGTGAAAATCTCGCCAAAGCATATCGGTGTGGGACAGTACCAGCATGACATCAACCAGGGCCTTCTCGACAGCGCTCTCACCAATGTGGTGGAAGACTGCGTCAACCGGGTGGGGGTAGACCTTAACACAGCTTCCCCTTCGTTGCTGGCCTACATAGCCGGCATCAATCCGGTTATCGCAAAGAATATTGTGGCTTACCGGGAACAAAAGGGCAGGTTTCAGAACCGTGAGGAACTGAAGAAGGTGGCTAGGCTGGGAGAAAAGACGTTCAATCAGTGCGCCGGATTTATGCGGATCGTCGGCGGCAGCAATCCTTTGGATGCCACAGCCGTGCATCCGGAATCCTATACGGCGGCAGAACTCATGCTTGCGAGACTTGAGATAGACAAAGAGGAAATCGCAAGAGGTGGGGTAAAAGAAATCGATCAAAAGATCGCCGAAGCCTTTGGAAGCCTGGGTAAAATGGCAGACAATCTGAACATGGGAAAAATGACCTTGGCCGATATCGTGGGCGAGATGAAAAAACCGGCTAGAGACCCCAGAGAGGGAATGCCTCCTGTTGTCTTCCGCAGTGATGTTCTGTCCATGGAAGATCTGAAGCCGGATATGGAGCTCACGGGAACGGTTCGGAATGTGGTGGACTTTGGCGCTTTTGTGGACATTGGTGTGAAAAATGACGGCCTGGTGCACATATCCCAGTTGAGCCACAAGTTTGTGAAGAACCCCATGGATGTGGTTCATGTAGGCGATACGGTAAAAGTTAAGGTCCTTTCCGTGGACTTGGAAAAGCAGAAGGTATCTTTAACCATGAAGCTATAACAACCGGATACAAGCAGCCACGGGGAAGACCCTTTGTCAGGTACAAACGCGTCGGTTCGGGAGCACCCCCTCGGAAACCTACGGCATTTTGATGGGCTTATCAAATCAGCCCATAAATGCCTCGATAGGTTCAAGGTTTCTACGGGGGTACATCCCGCCCCAACGCCTCCATACCTGCCAAAGGGTCTGTCCCCGCGGCTGCAGAGATAGAGGAAAGATATGAGTAAAATTACCACCGTTTTATTTGATTTTGACGGTACGATTATGAATACCAATGATGTTGTGATCAAATCCTGGCAGCATACGTTCCGCACGGTAGAGGGTAAGGAGCGGCCGGTGGAGACCATCCTCCGCACCTTCGGAGAGCCTCTTTACACCACTATGGCAAGAGTGCTTCCTCAGGTGTCGGTTGAGGAGGGAGTAGCCATCTACAGGAGCTTCATGCGGGAACATTACACCGAAATGATCTACCCTTTCCCCGGAATGCCGGATTTGGTACGCAGGCTTAAGGAGAATGGTTACAAAACCGGCCTGGTCACTTCCAGAGTGGGTGAAACCACGGTCCAGGGACTTTCTCAATACGGGATGCTTCCCCATATGGATTGCCTGGTCACCTGCGACGATACGGACAAACACAAGCCGGACCCGGAACCGGTCCTGATCGCTCTCCGCAGACTCTCCGCAGATCCCGGTGAGGCTATCATGCTGGGGGACAGTATGTTTGACATCCTCTGTGCCAGGAATGCCGGTGTTCGCGCAGTGTTGGTGGGTTGGCAAATGGCCGTGAGCCAGGAAGAAATCCAGGGTCCCGATGGGCCGGATTTTTTAATTGAAAATCCGGAAGATCTGTTTTCCATTCTATAACAGTCAAGGGCAATAAGGAGGTTTTCCCCTATGCTCAGACTCTATTACGGTAGGGAAAGTGTTGACAAAGACCGGGCCATGTTTCAGCAAATCGGTGAGTCCCTGTCACGCATGGGAACAGCGGGGGCTCCTTCCCGGATTTTTCTGCTGGTTCCGGATCAGTATACCCTCCAGGCAGAAAGAGATGCCATCTTTCACCTAAAGGTGAAAGGCCTCATGGATCTGGAGGTCCTGTCTTTTTCAAGGCTGGCCGGAAGGATTCTTAATGAGACAGGAGGCAGCAGCCGGATTCCCATCGACAAGCATGGCCGCCATATGCTGTTAGCAAAAATCCTGAAAGACCGGGAGGAGAACCTGCTGGTCTTTCGCGGCATGGGTAGTTCCCATACCTTTCTCGATATGGCCAACAATCTCATCTCCGAGTTGAAACAGTACAACAGCTCCCCGGAAGAAATAGCAGAAATCATCAACCGGCTGGAGGAAGACAGCCTGCTTCGGCGCAAACTCTCCGACATCGCCCTGATTTTTGCTGACTACGAAGATCGGATCAAAGGCAAATACATGGATACGGAAGACCATGTAAACCTTTTCATATCGAAAATCAGCAGATCCGTCCTTGTGAAGAACGCGGAGTTTTGGGTGTACGGCTTTGACTCCCTCACACCCAAGTCCATTAAAATCATTGAAGAACTGACCCTAAGCAGCCACGGAGTAAACATGGTTTTCACCTCCGACGATGCAGGGGAGGATCGGGAACTGTTCCGGCTGACGAAAGATGTGATGGGAAAACTGGAAAAAGCCGTTGGCCCGGGCTTTACGGAAACGTATCGGCTCACCGGTCCTCTTTCTTTCCGGCAGCTTCCGATCCGGCATCTGGAAAAGTACTTGTTTGCCTTCCCTTACGATTCCTTCTTCGATGAAACCAATGCCCTGACGTTCTGCAGATCCGCCAATTTCTACGGCGAAGCGGAGACCGCCGCCGCCTATATTCTGGATCTGGTTCGGGATCACGGGCTTCGCTTTCGGGATATTGCCGTCATATGCAACGACATGGAGAGCCGTGGCGCCATAATAAAAAGGGTTTTCGACGAGTACGGCATCTCCTTTTTTATGGATCAGAAGCGCCGGGCTATACACAACCCAGCCATCGTTTTTATCACCGGGTTGCTGGACACGGTCCGGTCAGGATGGAGCTACCAGGACGTGTTCAGACTGGTGAAGACCGGCTTTTGCCCAATTGACTCTGAAGAGGCTGAGGATCTGGAAAACTACGGGATTCGCTACCGGATAAGAGGTTTAAGGTGGAAGAAGGAGTTTCAGTACGGCAAAAAAGAATATGGAGAAGAGGGTCTTTCAAAGTTAAATGAGAACCGGCGGATTTTGGCGGAGTTCGTGGGTGCTTATGAGGAAAAGGCCAGCCAGGCAGTAACTGTCCAAGAGAAGACGGAGGTTCTTTTCGGGTTCCTTATGGACCATGCAAAAATCCCCGATCAGATGGAAGCCCTGTGCAGGGAACTGGAGGAAGCGCAGGAACTGGAAGCCGCAATGGAAATGCAGCAAATATGGGAGAGTGTACTTGGCCTCTTCGACCAGTTAAAGGAACTCATCGGCGGAGAGACCATCAGCGAAGAAGACTATGCCGCCATGCTGCAGGCTGGATTTGAATCCATTGAACTGGGCTTGATCCCTACCACCATCGATCAGGTGGTGGTGGGCACCATGCAGAGGACCCGGGTGGGCCGAATCAAAGCTCTCATCGTCATGGGGGCAAATGATGGGATCCTCCCGGCGGACACCTCCGGTGATGATCTCCTAAACCGGGACGAAAGGGCCCTGCTACTGAATAAGGATATCCTCATCTGCAAGGATGACGATCTGCGTAGCATGGAAGAGCGGCTGGCAATTTACAAGCAGCTTGCCAGGCCCGAAGACCACCTGTGGATCGGGTTCTCCGCCGCTGACCCGGAGGGAAAGGAACTGCGGCCTTCCATCATATTTGACCGGCTCCGAAAGCTGTTTCCCCATGTTTTGGTAGAAAAAGATCTGCGAAACCGTCAAGACCCTATGGCGCTTCTGGGAAACCGGGAAAGTAGCCTGAAGTACCTGGCGGAGGCCCTGCGAAAGGCGGCTAGTGAAGACGGAGAGCCGGAACCTGTCTGGAAGGCGGCTTTCAACTGGTATCGGGAAAAGGAGGACCCAGGCCTTAATCTGGTAACCCGGGGGATTCGTTTTACAAACCGGATTGAGAAATTGGAAGCCTCCCTTGTAGAAGACCTCTTTGGGAGAGAGAATCGGAGAGAACTCCGGCTGAGCCCCTCCCGTCTGGAAAAATTTTCTCGGTGCCCCTTTTCCCATTTTGTGCATTACGGGCTGGCGCCTAAGGAAAGGCGCATTTTTGAAGTGGCGGGCCGAGAAGCAGGGGATGTGTACCACCGGTGCCTCATGCTCTTTGCCCAGAGCCTCACCGTAAATGGATTGCCACTTACCCATGAGGATTCCCCCTGGATGAAGCTGACCAGGGAAGAATGCATCGCCAGAGTAGCAGCGCTGATGGAGGAAGTGGCAGCGGAATATAGTGAGGGCATGCTGGCTTCCGGAGAGGAAGAGCGTTACCGCACCGAAAGAATGCGGCAGGTCTGCGAAATGGCGGCTTGGGCGCTGGTAGGCCATGTGAGGCAGGGGCAGATCAGCCGGGTCTATTTTGAAGAAGCGTTTGGAACCGGGCCGGAAATGCTTTTTCCACCTATTCGTGTAGAAGCCGGGGATCAACAGGTTCTCATCGAGGGGAAAATCGACCGGGTGGATGTGCTTCCTGATGGCTATATCAAGGTAATCGATTACAAGTCGGGAAAAGAGAAGTTCGATATCCGGGAAGCTCTGGGAGGATGGCGGCTCCAACTGATGCTCTATTTGAAGGCGGCCGCCGAAGGAATCGGCAGGACGGAACCTTCGGTGTCTTCGGTAAAACCTGCCGGGGTCTTCTATTTCCAAATTGCCGAACCCATGGTGGATGCCAGCGAATACGACGAGCAGATGCTGCGGGAGAAACTGGAGACGGAGCTGAGGCGCCAGTTCAAACTGGACGGCATCCTCCTGAATGAGCCTGCTGTCATCGACAGCATAGCCGGCGAGTTCAGCGGCTTTTCCGAAATACTGGCCCTGCGCAAGAACAAGGACGGTACCATCGCAGGGACCGGCGACGGGGTACTTCTTTCGGAGGAGGAATTCAGCAGCTTTCGCAATTCCATGGAACAGGTCATTACAGAGCTGTGTCGGGTCCTGGTGGACGGAGTGATTCATCTGCATCCTAAGAAGACCAGGTATGAAACCGCCTGCAAATACTGCGATTACAAAAGCATCTGCAATTTTGAATTATCCTTTGACGGCTGCTCCTATGATGTGGTAAAATAGGGATCGCTGAACAACACAGCGATTCCCATATGCTACTGTGGCTCAGTCGGTAGAGCAGCTGATTCGTAATCAGCAGGTCAGGAGTTCGAATCTCCTCAGTAGCTCCATCAAAAAAGAGTACTTCTCTAAGTACTCTTTTTTGATGGAAATAGAGAATCACTCGAACTCCCGACCAGAGGGGTACACAGGGGAGAGCTCTCCCCTGTGATGAGTTGCGCAGCAACGGAGTACAGCCTCA
>CAYOYO010000104.1:0-6679 GCA_964408195.1 uncultured Oscillospiraceae bacterium
GCCTCCGTCAGGCCGAAGGCAAAGCGGTAGGGGACAAGGGAAGGAAGAGGTTCAAAGACCTTCCCTGACTGCATGGACCGGATGGCATGAAGCATCAGGTCGATGGCCTGGAAGGATTCTTCAATCTTCACATTCATTCTGCAATTCACGTCTCCGTATTGATATACCGGGATGGAAAGCTCCATCTCCCCATAAGCCTCGTAGGGATAGTCCTTTCTCACGTCGCTGCCGACTCCAGAAGCCCGGCCGCCGGGGCCCACGGCATTCAGATCTCTTGCTGTTTCCGGTGTGAGAACACCGGTGTTTTCCACCCGATCGATAAACATGCTGTTGGACCGGATGATTTTCACCGTGTCGCTGAGTTCTGCCCGGATCTTATTCAGTTGTTCTACGATCCGGTTTTCCTTCCCCGCAATAAAATCCCGTCTTATCCCCCCCGGCCTGCAAACGCTTCTTAAAAACCGCATGCCACAGAGCTCATCCGCCACCCCATAGGCCCAGCCCCGCAGCATCCGGAACTGAAATGTTGCAAAGCCATAGCCTGTATCCAGACAAATTCCTCCCAGATCCCCCAGGTGGGCGGTAAGCCTCTCCAGTTCCGCAAAGATGACCCTGCTGTACCGGGCTCTCTCAGGAACTTGAATCTTCCCGATTTTTTCGATGGCCTGACAATAGGCAAGAGCGTTTGTAAAGGTTTCATCCCCGGAAATCCGCTCCGCTACGTACAGACATTTTTCAATGCTCTGCCCCTCACACATCTTCTCGATGCCTTTGTGCACAAAGGAAAGCTGTGCCTCCAGATTTATGATGAGTTCTCCGGCAACGCTGAACCTGAAGTGGCCCGGCTCGATGATGCCCGCATGGACAGGACCAACGGGGATCTCAAAAACCCCTTCGCCTTCTATTTTCTTAAATTCAATTGGCTCCTTTGCCACAGGGGGTTTCCGGTTTACAGGAAAATCCTTTCGCAGAGGGAATTCCCCTTTGGGCCAATTGCTGTGAAACACCAGCCTCTTTGGATCCGGGTGCCCCTGAGGGAGGATCCCGAAGAGGTCCTTTATCTCCCTCTCGTAGGAGGCTGCCGCGGGAACCGTCAGACTGATAGAGGGGATCTCCATAGCTGACGGATTCACCGCCGTCTTCAGGATCAGGAGATTCCCTTCCTCTCTCTGTGCAAAAGCATAATAAATCCCGTAGTTGCCCCAAAGACTCCTCTCATCATTGCAGAACATAGAGATCAGAGGAAAGCCAAGGGTATGGCTGATATAGGTACACCTCTCCGGGATGCTTTCGGATCCGACTTCCAGATATAGTTCGTTTTTATTATAAATGCCACTTTTTAAGATGCTTTGCCCGAAGACATCTAAAATTTTATCTTTCAAACAATCCAACTGTATGTTCCCTCCTCCTACACGCCGGCGATGATGTTTTGGGCCTGGTGTATCAAATGTACGATGGGTTCCGGCATCCAAAGACCGGTCACACCGATGATCGCTAAGAGAATCATGATTACCACAGCACCGGGGAGGTTGTCCTCGCCAGGGAGCATGTTCTTACTGCCACTTTCCCCATAGAATATCCGAAACAGCGCAGCGGCAATCCCCGCAAAGATAATGGCAAAAAGAAGCGCCAAAGCTCCCCCGATCAGGTAACTCCCACCCTCAAAGATGGACATGAGTATGCTGAATTCGCTGGCGAAAACGCTGAAAGGCGGAGTTCCTGCAATGGCAAACAATCCGAAGAGGAATGCCGTTCCTGAGAAGGGGAGCACTTTTATGACTCCCTTTACCCTTGGGATGTGCTTGGTCCCGAATTTCTGCAGCAGGCTTCCGGAGCAGAAGAACAGCATGGATTTGGTCAGGGAGTGGTTGATCATATGGAGCAGGCCGCCGAAGATAGAAAGAGGGGTAAAAAAGCCCATTGACAAAGCTATAATTCCCATGTGCTCGATACTGGAATAGGCAAGCAACCTTTTGTAATCCTTCTGGGTCAGGATGAAGATAGCGGCGGTGAGGATGGAAAGCATACCCATGGCCATGAGCAATCTGCCTGTATAAATGCTGCTCTCTAAGCTCTTATTGACGATGGCCGCCATGCGGATGATGCCGTACATGGCGCTGTTGAGCAGTACCCCGGACAGCAGCGCACTGATGGGTGCCGGCGCCTGACTGTGAGCATCTGGGAGCCAGGTATGCATGGGTGCCAGGCCTGCCTTGGTACCAAATCCCACCAGAATAAATAGAAAGGCAATCCTTGCAGCAGATCCTTTCAGGCTCCCGGCATTCTCCATCAAGGCGGTCCAATGGAGGAATTCCCCACTTTCCAACACGCCCATGGAGGAAAGGTGGAGAAAGATAATACCCAGCATTGCCACTGCGATTCCTACAGAGCAGATGATGATGTACTTCCAGGCGGCTTCCAGGGCATATCTGTCGTTGTGAAATCCCACCAGAAACACGGATGCTAAAGTAGTGGCTTCGATGGCAATCCACATAATGCCCATATTTTTCACAGTCAGAGCCAATATCATGGTAAACAGAAATAAATACATGAGGACGTAATACAATCTCACTTTATGAAAGTCCAGCTTCCCTCGCCTCACGTCCTCTTCCAGATATCGGACCGAATAGATCGCGGCAAAAAGACCGATCAGGAGAACAATGTCCAGCACGATGATACTGAGAGAATCCAGATAAAAGAAACCTGCGTAGTTGGCATACTCCACTTCTCCGGAAGCAATCACAGCTCCTGTTACGGGAAAGGCTATGATCATCATGAAACCGGAAGCCGCTAAGCTGACAATATGTAAAAATAGCCTTTCCTTCATAAGAAAAAACAGTATTACGGCAATTAACGGTACAATCAACAGCAAAAGTCCCATCCCTTTATCCTTTCAGTTTGTTCAGCTTATCGATGTTAATGGTGTCGAACTTATCGCTGATTTTAAATACCATGACACCCATAATCATGACCGCTGTAAGCATATCGATAAAGATGCCCAGATCTACGATAAAGGGCATCCCGTCTGTAGCGAACATGGCCGTTATAAAGATTCCATTCTCCAGAACAAGAAAACCGATGATCTGGCCGATGGCTTTCTTTCTGCTGATCATAAAAAACAGCCCGATCATGATCACGGAAACAGAATTTACAATTTGCATCTCGTTGAACTCCCGGCTGATTCCGTCGATGGTGGATACGGAGAAGTAGACAAACACCACCAACACACAGCAAATCAGGACTAATATGGGGATATTCCAGATAAAGTCCTTTTCCACTTTGTACTCCACCCCGGAAAAGGTCTTATTCAGCAATTTGGGGATGTAGATTACCTTCAGCATTACGATGACAAAGGCAACCGCAAGAACATCGATGCGCCCTTCCTGGATGATGGTTTGGATGCCCATAATCCCTGCGGCCAAAGCAATGAACGCAGACTGAATCCGGAAGGTTTTGATATACGATTTAATCCTCTTGTTGGCAACAAGCACGAAGGAAGACAAGAGAATGACAACCGATACTGAGTCAAATAAACTGGACATTGCTGCCTCCCATCAGGAAATATTGAAAGAATGCAAGGAAGGATAGAATAAAGGATAGGGCCGCCAGATTCGGGATGCTGAACAGGCGGAATTTCACCGTGTTGATCTCTACCAAGGCAATCAATAGAGATAGAAGTATCACTTTCAGCAGGTAGAGTAACAGGGACAGGGACAGGGCACCCAATCCTCCAAATCCGATGAGTTGCTGGTGCGGAACCAGCAGATTCAGCAATAAGGTCATAAAGACAAGCTGCTTTATGGCCGCGCCATATTCCATCAGCGCAAGATGCCGTCCCGAGTATTCTAAGAGCATTGCCTCATGGACCATAGTCAGCTCCAGATGTGTGGAAGGGTCATCTACAGGGATCCGGGCTGTTTCCATCATGATGATCGAAAGCAGTGCAAGGAAAAGCAAAATAGCAACAGGATGTGCCAGCGGAGTGCCGGCACCCTGCATAAATACCATCATGTGAGGGAGGGACGTGGACCCTGCAATCAGGCCTGCCGTGAGCAGGCATACCAGGATGGACGGTTCTGCCAGGGAGGAGATCATGGCTTCTCTGCTGCTTCCCATCCCGCCAAAGGTGCTGCCTGTATCAAGACCTGCTGCCATCATAAAGAATCTCCCCAGGGCAAGAACGGAGACCAGCAGGATAAAATCACCGGGTATGCCGCTTTGGGGTGTGATCATGGTGGACACCGGCACCAGGAGGGCGGCAACAAGAGCCGTTGAAAAGACTATGTATGGGGTCACTTTGAAAATCCAGGAGGACACATCGGATACAACGGTACTCTTTCTGATCAGCTTATAGAGATCAAAGTACATCTGAAGAAACGGCGGCCCCGTCCTTTTTTGAGAAAGGGCTTTGGCCTTTTTAATGACTCCGTTGACCAAAGGTGCAATCAGCAGCATTGTAAGTATTTGTACGACTATGTAAACCATATCATTCATATCTTTCCGCCATCCTCTTAAACGAACCTGTTATAAGCCATCAGCGCCAGAATTGTAACAAAAATATAGAGCAGGTAATTATGAATCTTCCCCGTCTGGACGATGAACTTGGCCCTTCTGGAAAAAGCCCGGATCCTTGTAATAGCGGGCAAATAGACATATTTTTCAAAGATGGACTCCGATGCCACCACATATTCGATCCTGTCGGGGTAGTATTTCGTTCCCCCTTTCACCTCCGTCTTCCGGGAGGGTCGGAAAAGGATCCGGAACACAATTTTTATAGGTTTTGAAAATCCCGTGGCCGTATACTGCATTCTGGAATTCAGGGCTTCAAAGCCACAATCCCAGGTGCCGTACTTCCTTTCAACGTACTTTCCTCCGAAAATCCGGATGATACATAATGCCAACAAGGTAAATGCAGCAAGTGCAAGGAGAATCTCCGGAGTGGAAATAGGATTACCCGCCAGATCCATGGAATACCAGGTGAAAACAAAGCCTCCCTGAAGTTGGTCAAGGACGGACCTGCCGGTCAGGTCTGAAACGGCGCTATCGATGAGCCTTATGACGGGGAGGGGGAATATGCCGATTGCAAGGCACAAGGCGGCCAAAATTCCCATACCCATATTCATCGTAGCGGGAACCTCTTTGGAATTGGCTGCCGTTTTGCTCCTTGGGATGGCCAGGAAAGAAATACCGAAGAACTTTACAAAGCAGGCAACTGCCAAACCTCCGGCCAGCCCCAGTGCCGCTACGGCCAGGATGAACAGGATATTGGTTCCCGGCTGCCCGGGAGCTATGTCTGCAAAGATGGATTGATAGATCAGCCACTCGCTAATAAATCCGTTGAAAGGCACAATTGCCGATATGGCCAGTGAAAAGCACAGGACTAGGAATGCAGTGACCGGCATGGTCTTGATCAGCCCGCCCAGCTTTTCCATATCCTTTGTTCCCGTTGCGTAATGCACTGAGCCGGCGCCAAGGAAGAGACCCCCTTTAAAGAAGGTGTGATTCACGGTGTGGAGCAGGGTGGCAATGAGCGCCAGTGTTCCGATTAGCCGGTTGCCTTGTGCGAAAGCCGTAAAGCTGACGCCCAGTCCGATGAGTATAATCCCCACGTTTTCTACACTGCTGTAAGCTAAAAGTCGTTTGATATCCCCCTCCATCAGAGCGTAAGCCACACCCAATACGGCAGAGATAATGCCGAGACCGATGAGCAGCAGACCCCACCAGACTTCCTGTACGCCGAGAAAATCCAACAGAAAGCGAATGAAGCCGTAGATGGCTGTTTTGATCATGATCCCCGACATGAGGGCGGACACATTGCTGGGTGCCGCCGGATGGGCATATGGCAACCAGATGTGCACCGGTATGGCTCCCGCTTTCGTGCCGAAGCCCAGCAGAAACAGGATGAATATCACATTCCTGGCCGGACCTGGTATGGCGTCTGCGCTCCCGAACAAGTCAAAGGATTTGGTGTAGCTATAACTGATGAGGAATCCAATCAGGAGGAAGGCAGTCCCGATATGGGTCATGATGATATATAAGGTACCTGCTCGTTGATTCTCTATTCGCTCTGACTCAAAGATTACGAGGAAATAGGACAGCAGGGACATGGCTTCCCAGGAAATATAGAAAAACACCGCATTGGACGAAGTGAATACGAATAGCATGGATAAAATAAATGTTATGTAAAGAAAATGAAAAAGCCCTACGTTTCTTTTATTGTAGTAATGGGATAAATACCCCATGGAGTAGATGGAAACGCAGATGGTCAGGATGGACAAAATCATCAGGAACAGAGCAGAAAGTCCGTCGATCCTCATTTCCAAAGATAGGAAGGGAAGGGTTGATTCAAAAAGCTTGATTTGCGTGAAGCCGTTTCCTGTGAGAATCTCCATTGCGGAGCCTATCAATAGGAGCAGGGCTGCCAGGACACAGATGCTGTTTGCTGCCAGATTGCAGATCTTATGGTTTTTCCTCAGCGCAAGAGCAGCAAAAGAGCCTATGAAAAATAATACGATGGATGTTTGTATGAAACTGGCAATCTGCAATGCTCCCATTGAGAAAATAGACCTCCTGGCTACTGAACCGAAAAAAAAGGGACCAACGCAATCCCATCAGTTGCTCCCAACCGGCTTTATTGTAGTACAAGAACATATTTTTGTCAATGAACCGGCCCAATCCA
>CAYOYO010000105.1:0-6542 GCA_964408195.1 uncultured Oscillospiraceae bacterium
AATGTCAGCGTATCTTGTGTTTTCTTAAAAGCCGGGAGGCTCTGGTTTGTGTAATCCCTAAGGCCTCAGCTGTTTTATAGGAACTTCTATTCTTTTCAAAAGCCTTTTGCAGGAGCTCTCTTTCACGGTTCTCTATTTCCTGATCAAATTGAATATTTTCATTTATAGAAGAATAACTTGCCGTAGGGGAGGATACAGAAAGTGGAGGTATGTCACCGGCAGTAATCAAATTGTCCGATGATGTGACCCAAAGGCGTTCTATTAAATACTCCAATTCGCGAATGTTCCCGGGCCAGTTGTGTTGTTTCAGTAATTCTTTCGCTTCTTTTGTCATGGACTTGCGGATACTATATTCTCCGTTGAACAGTTCTAAGAAGGCATCAATCAGTGGGTCAAGAGCATCTGGTCTTTCCCTCAATGGAGGAATATGAAATTCGATAACCCGCAAGCGATAATACAGGTCCTCCCGGAACTTCTTGGCCATGATTTGTTTTTCAAGGTCCAGATTAGTGGCGGAAATAATGCGAATATCCACCTTCTTACTCTCTACGGAGCCAATGGGTGTGTAGGTCTTCTCTTGAATCAGCTGTAAGAATTTAGATTGTAGATTATGGTGTAACAGACCAATCTCATCGAGAAACAAAGTTCCCTTGTCAGCCAGTTCCACCATTCCGGGCTTTCCCTTTTGCCTGGCCCCGGTAAAGGCTCCGGAAACATAGCCGAACAATTCTGATTCAATGAGGTTTTCAGGAATTGTCGCGCAATCGATTGTCACAAAGGGCTGGTGAGAGCGCCTACTATTTTCGTGAATATACCTGGCAAGCATGCTCTTGCCTGTTCCTGACTCACCGGTAATCAGAATGGTGGAATCGAAGGTCCCAATGCGGGATATGGTCTCCATAATATTCCTCAGTGCATTGTCAGAGTGGATCATAATCTTGGTCCGGGGGTTGTCCAAAACCCGATTTAGTGGTGTTATAACTGTCTCAACGGGAGAGAAGATAGTTTCCACCAAAAAACGATTTCCCTCTCGATCTTCCCAAGGCATTACAGACACGGTGAATAGGCCGTGTGGATCGCGCTTCTGCTGCCTTGTAATGGTTTCCCGTGATGAAATAGCCTCTGCCATGAAGCTTATATCCCGATATTCTTTATTTTTAATATCTGTAAAGGTCAGATTGCTAAGGTCGGCATGCCCGCTTAAATAAATGCGCTGAAACATATCATTGCAGTACAAAATAGTACCTTTCTTGTCATAAACACAAACGCGGCAGTCCATGGCATTCAATATGTCTTCGTAACTAATTTGTCTCTTATTCATCCACCATAACCTATAAAAATTAAAAACATTAGGTAAATACATATCACTTTGGTATAATGAAATTATAATTGATTCTACCACATTTATACCGAAATACAAAACGAATGGTGGCTATAGGAATGGATTTTAAAAAACAAATCGCTCCATACAAAAACGATATGATCCGAGCGACACAAGATCTTGTACGCATTCGCAGCGTGAAAGAAAAAGGAAGTGGAGACCAGCCCTTTGGTCAGGGGATGGCGGAGGCCCTAGATTATGTACTGAACCTTGCAGAGGAACTGGGCTTTACCGTAAAAAATCTTGAAGGCTACTGCGGATACGCGGAATATGGAGAGGGCGACCTACATGTCGGTGTAATTTCCCATGTGGACACATGTGACGAAGGTGAGATGTGGGCTGTTGAACCCTTTGGGGCAAAAATTATCAAAAACCGAATCTATGGACGGGGTACTATGGACAACAAAGGCCCTCTGATAGCCGCTCTTTATGCCTTAAAGGCGGTCAGGGATTCCGGGCAAAAAATCAACAAGAAGGTTCGTTTCATTATCGGCACCGATGAGGAACGATATTACGAAGACATGCATTACTACCTTGCCCATGAAAACCCACCTATTGCAGGGTTTACACTGGACGGCCAGTTTCCTGTGGTCTATGCTGAGAAAGGCCTGTCCATGATGGAATACCGAGGCCACTTCCCTCAGGATGGTCCTGAAAGAATCGCTTATATCAGAGGAGGAACGGCTGAGAACAGCGTGCCAGGCTACTGCAAAGCATTTCTACTCACTCAGCGAAAGAGTGAGATTGTCTCCCTGCTGACTTTATTTGCGCGGGAAAACCGCCATAACATGACGGCAAAGGTTGTTGAAGAAGGTGTAATTATCGAGTCATTCGGTATGGAAACCCACAGCATGGCTCTGGAAATGGGCATAAATGCAATCTCTCCAATTATTCGTTTTTTGACCTATCTAAAGTTCGGCGGAAAGCCTGTGCAGGAAATGATAAGTTTTATTGATGAAAGCTTTGGATTTGATTTATACGGTAAAGGGTTTGGAATTCAATGGGAAGATGAATTCTCCGGTAAACTCACTGTTAATTTCGGCATTCTTTCCTTGGAAGAAGATGAAGTTACGGTACGCTTTGATGTGCGCTATCCTGTTACCTGCAGTTTTAAAGATGTTGCTGAAAAGGTCCGCCTTATATTTAATAAAAGTGGCTTTGCAGAAGTGGAAAATACCTACTGGGAGCCGGTGTATTTTCCTAGAGAACACTTCCTTATTAAGGCTCTACTGAAGGCATACCGCCAGGTTACCAAAGACTTCGGTGAACCCATTGCCAGTGGAAGTGGCAGCTATTCAAAAATTATACCCAACATAGCCGCCTTCGGCGCTATCTTCCCCGGGGAGAATCCGGCATGGCACAGAGTAAATGAATACATCGACATCGACGATATGATGAAAATGGCTGAAATTTATGCGGCGGCCATTTATGAGCTTGCCAGTACCCTATAAATGTAGTGGTTACTTTCATTTCATGATCATTTTCGTCGCAAACCTATTTAATTTTTACATAATAAGTCGTATTTAACTCAAATCTTATGCCTATAGCTCGGATTAAGTTAAATACGACTTACCATTCTGATTTTTTGAAGGCAATACTCCTAATAATAAGTTAAATTCAACTTATTCCTCTGCCTTAGAGATAAGATTAATAAAGATTCAAATACAATTCGAATCTTGGAACCTTCCAAACACTTGCTTTAGTGAGATTTTCGTGTTTTGGATTTATGTGGCATGTTTTTTGCGAATATTCTAATTATGTTTCTATTCTCTCATTGTTTTATTAAAATTTAAGGAGGGTCCAATGAAAAAAAAGTTTAAGCTAAGTATGCCATCTTCTTTTTCCATCATTATCGCAATCATTATTCTAGTTGCAATCCTGTCCTACATACTGCCAGGCGGAGCCTACGAATATGTAGATCCAGATGCCTCGAAGCTTCAGCCTATTGCAGGAACCTATCACACTGTAGATGCTCAACCCCAAGGTCTAGGCGACATTCTTCTGGCCCCTATCAATGGGTTTATGGACGCAGTGGACATTATTCTTTACACCTTGATTATCGGCGGCTTTTTATCCGTAGTTATGAAAACGGGGGCGCTTGATGCTGGTATTGGCCATGTAATAAGGAGGCTCGCCGGCAGGGAACACCTTTTAATTCCTATTCTTATGGGCATCTTTGCTCTTGCGGGAGCTGCCTTTGGAATCGAAGAGGAGACTTTGCCCTTCTTCCTTGTCCTGATTCCTGTGTTTATTGCTGCGGGCTATGACACGCTGGTAGGGCTTAGTGTCATCAAGGTTGGTGCTGCTTTAGGTGTAATGGGATCCATTGCTAACCCTTTTGCCGTAGCCATTGCCAGCCGCTTTGCAGGCATATCCATGGGTGACGGTATTGTAATCAGACTTATTCTCCTAGCAATCTACATTCCCGCAGGAATCATTTTCACTATGAACTATGCGGCCAAAATCAAGAAGGATCCCACCAGATCCCTAGTCCATGCCCAGGCAGAAGAAAACCGCAAATTCTTTTTGAAGCAGGCAGAGGAAATCACAGAGCTTCCAGAATTTACATTTAAGAGGCGCCTAATTTTAATAGTGGCTGGAGCAGCTTTCCTGATTATGATCTGGGGCGTTCTTCCTTGGGAGGATCTGGGAATTACCATTTGGCCAACCATGTGGTGGTGGTTTGGAGAGTTGGCGGGGGTATTCCTTGCCGCTTCCATTATCGTTGCTGTTATTGCAGGGTTTAAAGAGGATGAGTATTTAGAAACCTTCATCGGAGGAGCAAAAGACTTGCTCAGCGTTGCAGTAATCATCGGCGTAGCAAGGGGTGTAGCTGTTATTATGAATGATGCTATGATTACAGACACCATTCTTAATGCCGGAGAAAATCTTCTTGTGAATACCTCCTCGGCTTTGTTCGCTGCTTTGACCTATGTTATCTATCTCGTACTATCCTTCTTCATTCCTTCCAGCTCTGGCCTTGCTACCCTTTCCATGGGGATCATGGCACCTCTTGCTGACTTTGCAAATGTAGGAAGAGAAATCGTTGTCATTGCCTACGCCGCTGCCAATTCAATGATGGCCCTCATCGCCCCCACCTGTGGACTGCTGATGGGCGTCCTAGTTATGACACGCACTTCTTTCGGAACTTGGATAAGATTTGTGTGGAAACTCTTGTTGTTCTTGGCCCTGGCTACAGTAGCGGTTCTCGTGATAGCAACAATGATCGGAGCATAGTTTGATGAATGGAGGTATATTGATGGGTAGAGTTCTATCAGACTTAGAACCGAAAGAAGTGTTCCGATATTTCGAGGATTTGTCTGGGATCCCCAGAGAATCTGGAAAAGAGCATCAGGTTGCCGATTATCTGGTCCGATTTGCCAAGAAGCACGGATTTGAGTGGCACCGGGATCAGGTTCAGAATGTGCTGATTCGGAAGAAGGCAACACCCGGATATGAGGATAAACCGGGAATCATAATACAAGGCCATACAGATATGGTCTGCGAAAAAAATGCCGATACTATTCATAACTTCGATAACGATCCCATAAAGCTGGTCATCGACGGAGACAGGATAACAGCAGACGGGACTACTCTTGGTGCGGATGACGGCATCGGAATCGCCTTGGGCTTAGCACTTCTGGCCGACAAGACCACTGAGCATCCAGTCTTGGAACTGGTGTGCACCAGCGATGAAGAGCGGGGAATGGCAGGGGCGGAAGCTTTCGATACCAGCCTTCTTACCGGTCGGATTATGATCAATCTGGATGGCACGGATGAAGGGATTTTCATTGTTGGTTGTGCAGGTGGCCCCGGAATATTAACGGAGATTCCTTTGGAGCGGCAAGGAGTAAATGCTAACTCTATCCCCTTGCAGATTTCAATAAGGGGTTTGAAGGGTGGCCATTCCGGAGAGGATATCCACCGAGGTAGGGCAAATTCCATCAAGCTTATGGCACGTACCCTGGATACCATTGGGCGGGAAACAAAAATGCAACTCGCTGACCTCAGGGGTGGGCTGAAATACAATGCCATTCCAAGAGAAGCAGATGCGTTGATTTATGTCCCGGAAAACGAGGCTGTTAATGTGAATAACCTAGTCCAAGAGATGCAGAGTGTTTTTCACAATGAATTTGCTTCCACAGATTCCAACATTAGTGTTTCCTCCCGCCTTTACTCAGAAGAAACTCAGGATGGGGCAAGTGCCACTGCACCTTTTCCTCTTACCGAGGCTTCTTCTTCTGCGCTGATGGATTACATATGCCTTGCGGAAACGGGAATTATTCGCATGAGCATGGAATTCCCAGACACAGTGGAAAGCTCTGTGAGTGTAGGCGTAGTGAAGACCAGTGAAGACAAGGCAAGTATTGAGACCCTCACAAGAAGCTCCTTGAGAAGCCTGTACAAGGAGATGCAGTATAAAATCGATAGATTGGCGAAATTAGTAGGTGGGGAGACAGTACTCATATCAGATTGCCCTGAGTGGGAATATAATCGAAACTCTACAATAAAAGAGATCTTTCGGGACACTTACACTGACATGTACGGGACAAAACCCCAGCTCCAAATTCTCCATGCCGGTTTGGAATGCGGTGTATTCGCACAGAAGTTTCCTGAAGGAATTGATATGATTGCAGCCGGTCCGGATGCCCGGGACCTGCACACCCCAGGAGAGTACCTCGTGATTTCCTCCACAGCCCGCTTCTGGGACTTCCTCAGGGAGGTTATTAAGAGGGTGTAAGCCAGCTATGCCTACCAGGCACGTATCATATACGGGGGACGGTTTTTATGGTTGCCTCAGGAACCGCCCCCCGAATCCAGTTTGCACAGGATATTGGCCTTCTCCATCAACATATTATACTTCCGTACTAATAATAGTCTATAGTCTTATGCTATATCTCTCCAGAGGGAATGTCACAATCAATTCTTATTTTTTCGCCCACCCCTGAACCCCTGGTATGATTATAAAGAAACGCAATTTAACTCCCCTCCCTTTCTTGACGCCAATTTTGACGCCAGAAGTTATATAATGACGCCAGTATTTACCTCAAAATACCACAACGCCTTTTCACTAAATCGCATTCTTACAATGTTTATAGCATTTAGAATCAATCTACAACAAGCATACCGTCGGTTTCCTAAACCGTGCGTCGGATGTTCG
>CAYOYO010000106.1:0-6521 GCA_964408195.1 uncultured Oscillospiraceae bacterium
GGAGTTCTTCCTATCATTACGCCATTACTGGCGCAAAAACTAAATCTGACTTTTTTCCAGGTGGGAATTATCGCCTTGGCGTCCACATTCAGCTCTGCTATCATCCAGCCGGTTCTGGGTGTGCTGAGCGACCGCTACAACATGTCCTGGTTGATGCCCTTGGGGCTTTTGCTCTCCGGACTGGGTCTGTCTATGACCGGGGTAATCAATTCCTATGGGTTATTGCTGTTTGTGGTCATGTTGAGCGGCTTCGGAGTAGCCGGGTACCATCCGGAAGGATCAAAACTGACCCATCTGGCCAGTGAAGAGGGCAAAGCCGGAGCCTCCATGTCGGTTTTCTCGGTAGGAGGCAACCTTGGATTTGGACTCGGACCCATCCTGGCTACTTTTTTACTTGGCTTTTCCGGTCTGGACTCTATCTATGGCGTTCTCTTCCCCGGACTTTTTGCGTCTTTCATCTTTCTTTATCTGCTGCCCAGGTTCAATAGGATCCTCAAAGACCATATGCATAAGGAAATAAAAGGGGCAGAAGAAGCCCCGGTTAGCGGCGAACATGAGGGAGAGGTTAAGAAGCTGAGCCTGGCATTACTAATGTTTTATGTGGCTGTCAGATCATGGATCCATTCCGGTCTGGTATATTTCATTCCCTTTTACTACCCCGGGTTTAAAGGAATCCCAGAGCCGGAATACCTGATCAGTGTTTTTCTGATTGCAGGTGTGGTGGGTACCTTATTAGGCGGACCCCTTTCGGATCGCTTCGGAGGGCGTAAGGGACTTTTCGTTTCCATGTCCATATCCCTTTTGACCGTTTATCCCTTTGTGCATTTTGGCGGCTTATGGATACCGATTTTCGCTTTTCTATCCGGTGCTGCCCTAATCTCTACCTTTTCCATGACAGTGGTTTTCGCCCAAAGGCTTCTGCCCGGCAACATCGGCCTTGCCTCTGGCTTGGTGCTGGGGTTCGCGGTAGGAATGGGGTCCATGGGCGTTTCCATCCTTGGAGCCATTGCCGATCATTCCGGTCTGCCCTTGGTAATGAACATCCTCTGCCTGCTGCCCTTGGCAGGAATTGCTCTTGCTTTCATGTTACCGGACATGAGGTGAGGCGTATCGACAAGTTCATTTGCCCGTGTTAAAATAGAGAAAATGGATTTTACTGTTAGTCAATCACTAAGCGAGGTGGAATCATGTTCAGAGAAATGAGAAGGACGAAACAACTGCTGCCGGAAGAGGAGTCTATTGCCATCCTCAAGTCCTGCGCTACCGGTGTTCTGGCTGTCACCGGCGATGACGGCTATCCCTATACCGTTCCGTTGAACTATACATATGAGGATGGAAAGATTCTTTTTCACTGTGCCATTGAAGGGCATAAGTTCGATGCCATCAAGAGAAACGACAAGGTATCTTTTTGCGTCATCGAAAGGGATGACGTGGTTCCTGAAACCTTTTCCACCAATTATCGCAGCGTGGTGGTGTTCGGCAGAGCGAAGATCCTGACGGGAGATGCGGAACGGAGAACCGCTCTGGAGGACCTCATCGTTAAGTATTCTGCCGGATATGAAGAGGAAGGGCAGAAGGAAATCGAAAAAGACTGGAAGAGAGTGGCGCTGATTGAAGTGACCATTGAACACATGACAGGGAAGAAAGCCTTGGCTCTGGTCTGACAGAGAAGCAGAAAGTTGAAAGGAATCAAATAAAAGGGACAGACCCCGCTGCTGCGGAGTCTGTCCCTTCGGCTTTTACCTCTGTCCAATTGTGAGAGAAACCGGATGGGTAGACAGGTCTTCTCCTATTGGACGACTAATACGGGCTTGTTGGTGATATGGAGTAGTTTGTTAGTAACACTGCCCATGTAAAGGCGCTTTGCAAGGGACCCCAGACCGTTTGATCCTATTACAATCATATCCGCGCCGCATTCTTCGGCATATTTGGTAATGGTGTGGGCGAGCTCTGCACCGGGAACATCCAGCATAACGGTTTCAACGTCAGTATTTCCCAACGCCTGTTTTGATTTCTCCAGAAGTTCCTGGGAGTCTGCCTTGTCTTTATTCACGATTTCGTGCCAATCCAAAGACTTCGAATCCTGTGTCAGACGGGCGTTGTGGTGATAATAGGACAGGGCAGAGCTTAAATTCAGCACGTTCAAGAGGATAATCTTGCTCCCGAGGCAATCTGCGATTTCTTTTGCTTTTTCCATGGCCCTAATGGAATTATCCGAGCCGTCGATGGGGACTAGTATGGTCTTCATTGATTCCACCTTCTTTCATATGAATTAACCATAGTACCAAGCCCTGTAATTATAACTTTATATACCCTGACTCGGGCGGAATAATCGGGTCGGATAAAAAATAATCAGAATAAACAGAAAAATCCACCATTTGTGTGGCGGATTTTCAATAATAGGTGGTGGAAAGTGTCCGTGTAAAGATATTTAGAGGAGGGCCATAATGGCGTCCAGAAGCCGGTGGGCCACCTCTTCTTTTGCGAGCAGAGGCAGCTGAACTTCGCCCAGAGAAGTGATCAGTGTAAGCTGATTTGTGTCAGTGGCAAAGCCTGAGCCCTCTTCCTTCAGGTTGTTGCAGGCGATCATATCCAAATGCTTGGCCTCCAGCTTTTTTCTGGAGCTTTCGATGAGGTTCTGGGTTTCCATAGAAAAACCGCAGAGAAATTGACCTTCTGGGCGGTGTTCACCCAGATATTTCAAAATATCTTTCGTGGGTGCCAGGGGGATAGAAAGCTCCGCGTCTTTCTTCTTTATTTTATCACCGGCGGTTTGCGCAGGACGGAAGTCCGCTACGGCGGCGGCTTTGATGATGATGTCCTGAACCGTACTTCGGGAAGTGACTGCCTCGAACATATCCTCAGCGGAGATTACGTTGATCACTTCCATATTGGTTGGCGGGGCCAGAGCCGTCTTACCGCTGACCAGAGTCACCTGTGCTCCCCGGTGAGCAGCGGCCCGCGCAATGGCGTAACCCATTTTGCCCGAAGAGTGGTTGGTAATATATCGCACGGGATCGATGGCTTCTATGGTGGGACCGGCAGTGACCAGAACCTTCAGCCCTTTCATATCCTTTTCAGCGGCCAGCTCCATGAGGATGGCTTCCAACAGATCTTCCGGCTCCGGCATTTTTCCAAGTCCCACGTCCCCGCAGGCCAGAAGTCCGGAGGCGGGGGTCAGGACCTGCCACCCAAAGCTCTTCAACTTAGTGAGATTCTGCTGGGTCACGGGGTTTTCGTACATAGCCGTGTTCATAGCCGGGGCGATAATTTTTTTACAGCGGCAGGCCAGCACTGTTGTGGTCAGCATGTCGTCGGCGACACCATTGGCCAGCTTGGCAATCACATTCGCCGTGGCTGGGGCTACCATCACCAGATTCGCCCGTTTTGCCAGGGCGATATGCTCCGTGCTGTATTGAAAATTCCGGTCGAAGGTGTCCACGGGGACCTTATTGTTGGTGAGGGTTTCAAAGGTGAGAGGGGAGATAAACTCCGTTGCATTGGCGGTCATCAGCACATGGACATCGCATTGCTGTTTCACCAGAAGAGACGCAAGGGAGGCGGATTTATATGCGGCAATGCTGCCGGTAACGCCCAGTAGTACGGTTTTGTCCTTAAGCATTTTTTAGCCTCTTTCAAACTATTTACATACTTCTTTAAATATTCTTTAAGCTTCTTTTGGTTAGGGGTCGGGCTACAGTCATTTAGTTTATTATATCAAAACCTCAGACACAGGTAAATGGTTTACTGCGCCCCTGAATGTGCAAAAAATGCAGTTATATGCAATCTTTGGCCGGGTTTGCCGCTGATTCACAATTAAATGAGCAAAAATTTCGTTAGTTGGCAGATTTAATGGAAATATATGTTATTCACCGTATACATACGCAAATTTTGCTCAAATTTGCGAAAAAAAGGTGTAGAGGGGCGCGAAATCTTCATACAAACGAAATATTTGCACAGTTTGACAGCTGGTGTGAACTGTAACCAGGCGAGGGTGGCGGACAGGAGGCAATATTTTATTGTTTGCATTTTAGCGGTGATTTTTCTATAATTGACGAGACAGAATAAGAGCTTTCACAAAGGAGAAGAACTATGATTTTAGCAATAGATGTGGGAAACACCAATATCGTTATCGGTTGCCTGGAAAAGGATAAGATTCTTTTCACTGCCCGAGTCAGCACGGATCGGGCCAAAACGGAGGACGAGTATGCGGTGATGCTCATGAATCTGTTCCAGATCAACAAGGTTTCGCCGAAAATCGTCGAAGGAGGAATCATATCCTCTGTGGTCCCCGACTTAAAGAAAGTGCTTCAGCTGGCGGTTAAAAAAGTTACGGGGAAAGATCCGATGATCGCTTCTCTGGAGCTGGATACGGGCCTTAAAATCAACATGGATGCGCCGAACTCTCTGGGTGCCGACCTGGTAGTGGATGCAGTGGCGGCTATTGCAAAGTACCCAAAGCCCATTATCATCTTCGATATGGGTACTGCCACTACCCTTTCCGTCATCGATTCCGAGGGAACCTATATCGGCGGCATGATTATGCCCGGCCTGCGCCTTGGCGTGGATGCCCTTGCCGCCCGCACCTCCCAGCTGCCCCGGATCAGCCTGGATGCGCCGGAACAGCTGATCGGAAAGAACACCATCAACTGCATCAAAGCCGGAGCCATCTACGGAAATGCGGGAATGCTGGACGGCCTCATCGACCGGGTTGCAGAAGAACTGGGCACTATGCCTACGGTAATCGCCACGGGGGGGTTAATCGCCGAAGTGGTTCCCTTCTGCAAGCGCAAGCTTATCTACGATAAGGATTTGATGCTCTGGGGTCTCTTAATCCTCTACGAAAGAAATAAAGACAGATAATCACTCCAAGCAGTGCGAAAACTTCTCCTGGTATCGGGAGAAAGGAAAGGCCGGTATTCTGATTGGATAATAAGCCTGGTGGAAACTGTATTTGCCTGGATCGGATATCGAAATATTTCGACGGCCATCAGGTATTAAAGGAAGTGTGCCTAAAAGTTCCTTATGGTATCATTTATGGGCTTCTGGGACCGTCAGGCTGCGGGAAAACTACTTCTGTAAAGATCATGGCAGGCATCATGGAGGCTTCCTGTGGGAGCACCAGGGTGCTGGGGCAGCCTATGCCCTCCCTGGAATTGATGAACCGGATCGGTTATATGGCACAAACAGATGCTCTTTACAGTCTCCTCACAGCCAGGGAAAATCTTGAGTTTTTCGGATCTGTCTATGGCCTTACAAAGGGCCAACTTCGGGAACGTATCCCTTACGCCACATCTCTTGTCAATCTGACAGATCACTTGGACAAACAGGTTTCAAAATATTCGGTCGGCATGAAGAGGAGGCTTTCCTTAGCCATCGCCATCCTTCATGATCCCAAAATCCTCATCCTTGACGAACCTACGGTGGGAATCGATCCGGTGCTGCGGAAGGAAATCTGGGATGAACTAAACAGGATGACAGAAAGAGGAGTTTCCATCCTAGTAACGACCCATGTCATGGATGAAGCGGAAAAGTGCGCTTGTCTTTCCATGATGCGGGATGGAGCTATTATTGCCACGGGAAGTCCCGATGAAATTATGGCCGGAATGAACGCGGGAAGCCTTGAGGAAGCCTTTATCCTGTACAGCACAAAGGACTCCAAAGAAAAAGCAGACCCACGCTCCGGCTTCGCAGGAAAGGCAGGCCAATGCAATGAGAGCTAAATATCTGGCCCTGCGGATCCTTCATCAGATACGACACGACAAAAGGACCTTGGCCCTGATGTTTGCGGCACCTGTTTTGCTGCTGACTCTGGTGTTCTTCGTATTGAACTCTTCTGCTTCTGAATTTACCGTAGGCATTGTCAATGCCCCGCTCAGCTATGTTGACCAGCTGGCAGAAAACAATGTATCCGGCTTTTATTGCAACCTGGGGGAAGCGGAAAGACTTCTTGAGCAAGGGGATATTCACGCTTATATGGAGATTGTCAATAACAAGTCCTATATCTATATAGACGGAACCAATTCTTCCGCTGCGCGGCAGATTATCAACAAACTGGAGACCTCCAGATTAACCGGCTCACGGTCAAGACCCGATCTATTGTCGGAAGTGATTTATGTCTACGGCTCCGAGGATCTGGAGATGTTTGACAACTTTGGCTCTGCTTTGATTGGTATTATCATATTCTTTTTTGTATTCCTGGTTGCCGGGATCTCTTTTTTGCAGGAGAGGACTTCCGGAACGCTGGAAAGGCTCCTTTCCACCCCCATTAAGCGCTGGGAGGTGGTGGCCGGCTACGCTCTCGGTTTCGGAACCGTTACGGTACTGCAATCTTTTGTGGTGACCTTATATGTGGTCTATGTTCTCGACGTTGTGATGATTGGTTCTATTTTTCTGGTGCTTTGCATTACTCTGTTAGCTTCCATGACCGCGTTGACCATGGGCATTCTGATTTCTACAGCCGCCAATACAGAGTTTCAAATGATACAATTTATCCCGATTGTCATCGTTCCGCAGATCTT
>CAYOYO010000107.1:0-1751 GCA_964408195.1 uncultured Oscillospiraceae bacterium
GCAAAAGCAGATTTTCGAGCAAAACGGTGAGGTGGATTTTGCCTGGTCTCTGCCCCAAATCAACCGCTACCGTGTCAATGTCTACAAGCAGAGGGGTAGCTGCGCTGCAGCCCTGCGGATCATACTGAACGAAGTGCCTACCTTTGAAGAGATGCACCTACCCGAGGTGCTGAAGGACCTAGCCATGAAGCCCAGAGGCATGGTGCTGGTCACAGGGCCTACGGGGGCGGGGAAATCCACTACACTGGCGGTGATGACACAGCACATCAATTATAATCGCAGATGCCACATACTGACCATTGAAGATCCGATAGAGTACATGCATAAGCACAATCGCAGCATCTTAAATCAGCGGGAGGTTGGGGGAGACACCAAGAGTTTTTCCCAGGCCCTTCGGGCTGCTTTAAGGGAGGACCCGGATGTAATTCTTGTAGGAGAAATGCGGGACCTGCCCACCATATCCACAGCACTGACCGCCGCGGAAACCGGCCATTTCGTCATGTCCACCCTCCATACCACCACAGCGGCTCAGACCATTGACCGGATCATAGATGTATTTCCGCCTTATCAGCAGCAGCAGGTGCGGAGCCAGCTGTCAAACCTGTTGGAGGGCATCGTATGCCAGCAGCTGATCCGCACCATGGACAACCAGGATATGGTGCCGGCTTTTGAGGTCCTCTTGGTAAATGACGCAGTGAGAAATCTCATCCGCGAGGACAAGATATCCCAGATCGATACGGTATTGCAGACTCAGATCAAAAACGGCATGATGCCCATGGACTATTCTCTGGCAAAGCTTGTCAGACAGAAGATGATCACCATAGAGGATGCTACGGCCAGGGCGGTGGATATCGACATCCTTCATCGATATCTGAATGCGTGATGCGCTGGTAGTGTTTCTGACAAGTCTGGATACTTATTGTGCGGATAGAATTGCTGTGATGTCTTAATGCCTTATGTGTGGGCAGAATTGTTGTGATTTCCGAATGAGATTCGTGGGTGTACTCGCTGATAGAAAGGGGTCGGAAGTTTCGTGGATCTCCTGTTGCTGCTTCGAATCGTCTTATCTGCCTGCTTTGCCTTGCTGGCCGGCTTCGGAGCAATCTATGTTTTCAACCGGGTACCGGCAAAGTGGCTCTGTGATTACGGTGAAGAACCGGATAAAGAAATGTGGGAAAGCCGGATCCGGCTTTCCCCTTTTGGAGTTATCTTCATCTTTTTCTTTATGGCGGGGCTCTCCCTCATGTGGGACAGGGGGCCTTTGTATCAATTGGCAGGGACCGCTGCTCTTTGGTTTCTGCTCTTGGTGGCTCTGGCTGACATAAAATACCGAATCATTCCCGACCAGTTCCTAGTGGCACTGGCAGTGACGGCCATTGGATTTATTCCTTTTCAATCGGATTTCCTTTCACCTCTTTACGGGGCCTTGCTTGGTGGAGCCAGCCTGCTCATGGTGGGGATTGTCGGACGGTGGATCTATAAAAAGGAGGTTATGGGCTTCGGCGATGTAAAGCTCATGGCTGCTGTCGGATTGACCGTTGGTATGAAAGGCACTGCCATCATACTGATTCTCACCATCTTCTCCGCCGGTATCCTCATGGGGATCGGCTTATTGTCCGGCCGTCTGAAAAGACAGGATGAACAGGCTCTGGGTCCCTATATCGCCGCTGCTGCCGCTACTTTTATTCTGTTCCAGCCCTGGCTTCTGATGCTTGCGAATTGGTACATGGGTGCTTATTAGTGAATCCTGA
>CAYOYO010000107.1:1851-6470 GCA_964408195.1 uncultured Oscillospiraceae bacterium
CCCTGGCTTCTGATGCTTGCGAATTGGTACATGGGTGCTTATTAGTGAATCCTGAGCAAAATTTCAAGTAATGCAGGAAGAATCAATATTAAAAGGTGAAAACTGAGCAAAAATGCAGGTAATTCGGCGATAAACGTAAAGATAAAACAATATACGCTGCATTACTTGAAATTTTGCACAGAATTCGTAAAAATGCTGAGAGACCTCAGCATTACTTGAAATTTTGCGCAGATGGAGATACGGACAAAAATTTGGACACTCCCTGGGCTCCGAAAGGAGCGAGTGAAAGATGTTTTCTCTTTCATTTTTTGACTTGCTATGCTATTATCAATTAATTATAGGGATTAAAAGGGAGGCCTTTTGGTGGGTTGACTAGTCATTTCTTCAGGGGACTGCTCAGAGAATCGCTCATGAAGGCCGGACTCATTCTGTTTTGAGAGGATGGTTGAGATGTCGGATCAGATTAAATGGATTGCAGCAAGGCTGAAGGCCTTGAGGGAGATTTCCGGTTTGTCACCGGAGAGCATGGCAACGGAAACCGGCATTGACCGGGAACTGTATTTGGAATACGAGAGCGGTTCCGTGGACATACCCGTGGGTTTTCTCTACGAGGTGGCGACAAAATTCCAAGTGGAACTGACGGCGATTCTTACGGGAGAGGAACCCAAACTCCACAGCTTTTCCATTGTCAGAGACGGTGCCGGAGTGGAAGTGGAGAGGAAGCAGCAATACCATTATCAGAGCCTGGCCTACAACTTCGTCCACAAGAAAGGAGAACCCTTCCTTGTGACGGTGGGGCCGCAGACAAAGGATGAGGAAGTGGTCCAAAGTTCCCATCCGGGCCAGGAATTCAACTATATGGTAGAAGGAAGGCTTCGACTTTTTATCGATGGCCACGAAATCATCCTGAACCAGGGAGATTCTCTATATTTTGATTCAAGTCTTAGCCACGGGATGGTGGCTTTAGACGACAAACCGGCTAAGATTCTGGCGATCGTCATGTTATAGCCGGCAGCCTACATACGAAAGAGGAAATGCCGATGGATTTGTTAAACCGCTTTTTGACCAAGTTGGAATTTTTATCCTATGAGGACTACTATGAGAACTACCGGGTGAACATCCCCGAGAGCTTCAATTTCGCTTTTGATGTGGTTGACGTTATCGCTGAGCAGGAGCCCGATAAAGTAGCAATGGTCTGGTGCGACGACAAGGGCCGGGAAGCCACCTTTACATTTAAGCAGGTGAGGGATCGCAGCAACAGAGCCGCCAATTTTTTCGCAGAAGCAGGAATCCGTAAAGGAGATGCGGTGATGCTGGTCCTGAAGCGTCATTACGAGTTCTGGTTCTGCCTGCTGGGGCTTCACAGAATCGGCGCCATAGCCATTCCTGCCACCCATCTGCTGACCAGGAAGGACATTGTTTACCGAGTCAATGCGGCAGATATTAAAATGGTGGTTACTGTTGCGGATGAAGAGCTGATGGGTCATGTGGATGCTTCCCTGGAGGATTCTCCCAGCCTTTTGTACAGAGCTGTGGTAGGCGAAAAGAGGGAGGGCTGGATCGATTACGACAAGCTGTCAGCCGGCGCTTCTCCCGAGTTTGCAAGACCAAGAGGAGAGGCGGCAACGGTCAACGGAGATATCAGCCTGCTCTACTTTACATCGGGCACTACTGGCATGCCAAAGATGGTTCAGCATGACTTCACCTACCCTCTGGGCCACATCAACACGGCGAAGTTCTGGCACAATGTGACCCCCGACGGCCTTCATCTTACCGTGGCAGACACGGGATGGGCTAAAGCGGTATGGGGTAAAATCTACGGTCAGTGGATCTGTGGAAGTGCGGTTTTTATTTACGATTACGATAAGTTTGTACCCGCCGAACTGTTGGATGTGATTTCTAAGCACAAGGTCACTACCTTCTGCGCTCCGCCCACCATCTATCGGTTCTTTATAAAAGAAGACTTAACGAAATACGATCTTTCCCATCTGAGAGACTGCTCCATTGCCGGGGAACCTCTGAATCCGGAGGTCTATTACCAGTTTCTCCATGCTACGGGGCTGAAGCTTCGGGAGATTTACGGCCAGACCGAAATGACTGTGGCTGTCGGTAACTTTGTGGGCATGGAACCAAAACCGGGATCCATGGGCAAACCTGCTCCGGGTTATGATGTAGAACTTTACAGAGAGGACGGTACCATCTGCGAGGCTGGGGAAGAAGGGCAGATTGGAATCAGTACGGGGAAGCGCAAGCCCGTGGGCATGTTTACCGGATATTACCGGGATGAGAAGCTGACCAGGAAGGTCTGGCACGACCACATCTATTTTACCGGTGATATGGCCTGGAAAGATGAGGATGGCCACTACTGGTTTGTAGGACGGTCAGATGATGTAATCAAAAGCTCCGGTTATCGCATCGGACCCTTTGAGGTGGAGAGTGCTCTGCTGGAGCATCCTGCCGTTTTGGAATGCGCCATCACCGCGGTTCCCGACCCGGAGAGAGGGCAGGTGGTCAAAGCAACGGTGGTTCTGACAAAGGGATATCATCCAAGCGAAGAATTGAAAAAAGAGCTGCAGGAGCATGTCAAGCGGGTAACCGCACCCTATAAATATCCTCGCATCATCGAATTTGCAAAGGAACTCCCCAAGACCATCAGTGGAAAGATTCGCCGGGTGGAAATCCGCGAAAGGGACATAGAAGAAGAAACTCAGGAAAGAAGGCAGTGAATGACCAATGAGTACAGTAGGTGACATCATACATGACAGCAGGAAAATCGTTGTAAAGATCGGCAGCCAGACCTTGTCTGACGACCACGGTACCGTCAATGGGAAGGCCATTGGAAATATCGTGGACCAGCTCCACGAGCTTATGGACATGGGAAAGCAGATCATCGTCGTCTCTTCAGGAGCCGGAATCTGCGGCGTGGGCGCCATCAACAAGTGGCACCGCAAGGAAGATATCAATTACAAGCAGGCCCTCTGCGCCATCGGCCAGGTGGAGCTGATGATGGCATATAAGGAATATTTCGGCAAATATAACATTCATGTGGGCCAGATGCTTTTGTCCCGGGACGATTTCGGTGATCATAGCCGGAACCTCCACATTCGCAATACTCTCTTCACACTTGTAGATGAGGGCGTGGTACCAATCATCAACGAGAACGACAGCGTCAGCGTGGAGGAAATCAAAATCGGGGACAATGATACCCTGAGCGCGCTTACAGCAAACCTGTGGGGGGCCGATTTGTTAATCATTCTCAGTGATATCGACGGCATCTACGACAAGAATCCCAAGGACAACCAGGATGCGGAACTTATAGAAGAGGTCTACGACATTGATGGCCTCATGTTGGAGATTGATTCCACCGGCAAGAGCCGCTTCGGCACCGGAGGCATCGTGACGAAGATTGCTGCGGCAGAAAAGGTCGCCGAGTACGGCATCCCCCTGATCCTGGCCAACGGAACCAAGCCGGATATCCTGCGCAGGATTGCGGCGGGCACGGAAAAGGCCACCATATTCTACGGCAAATAAACCACGGCAAGCCACGGGGACAGACCCTTTGTCAGGCTTTCCTGTCACGGGGACAGACCCTTTGTCAGGTTTTCCTGTCACGGGGACAGACCCTTTGTCAGGTTTTCTAAATGTGGAGAAATGATAATAGAGAAAGGAAAGGCAGAAGAATGAAAATCGGGATGATCGGCACCGGAAATATGGGTACTGCCATATTGAAGGGCTATTTAAAGGCCAATCCGGGCTCGGAAAAAGAAATTTTTACCTATGATCGAGATGCAACAAGCCAAAAGTCCATCGAAGAAGAGACGGGAATACAGGCATGTGATTCCATCGCCACCGTCACGAGAAATAGTGATATTGTGATTCTTGCGGTGAAGCCCAATGTCATCAACAGTGTTCTGGAAGAACTGGCCCAAGTAATGGATTGGGAAAAGAAAGTCATTGTTTCCATAGCGGCCGGTATTAGCCTTGATTACATTGTGGAGCAATGCAGCATTTACTCCGGAGAAGGGGGTTCGGGATCGACCCTCCCATGCAAGGTTGTGCGGGTCATGCCCAACACACCTGCGCTCATAGGAAAAGGAATGAGTGCATTAGCAAGGAATATTCGAGTCACTGATGAAGAAATGGAAAGCATCATGAACATCTTCCGCTCCGTAGGAATGGCAGAGCAGGTGGATGAGAAACTGATGGATTGTGTAACGGGTCTCTCCGGCAGCTCGCCTGCGTATGTTTATATGTTTATTGAAGCGTTGGCAGACGGGGCAGTGACTCTCGGGATGGCCCGGAAGCAGGCGTATACCTTTGCAGCCCAGGCGGTTGCAGGTTCTGCGGAAATGGTCCTGCAGACGGGACTGCACCCGGGCGAATTGAAAGACCGGGTATGTTCACCGGGGGGAACTACCATAGAAGCGGTAGAAAGCCTGGAGAAAAATGGGTTCCGAAGTGCTGTCATCGCAGCGGTGAAGACAGCTGCCCAGAAATCTGTATTGATGAGGAAATAAATTCTACAGGGAAAGATGAATCAGACAAAGGATCTGTCCCCCTGTCTGGAAAACCTGACAAAGGGTCTGTCCCCGTGACAGGAAAACCTGACAAAGGGTCTG
>CAYOYO010000108.1:0-6468 GCA_964408195.1 uncultured Oscillospiraceae bacterium
GCGGCAAAGGCCCAGCTGTCCAATGCGGAAAATGATTATTCCGAAGAAACGGCAGGTCTGGAAGTATCCCTTATACAGAGCCGTCTGGCTCAGGCCCGGGAATTGCTGGATAAGTATACCATTACCGCGGCATGCGACGGCATTATCATGAGCAAAAGTTATACCCGGGGGAGTGTGGTGGCCGCTTCTGCGGATCTGGCCGACATTGCTTCGGTGAACGAAGCCTATCTGGTCTTCTACCTTCCTATTGAGGAAGCAACCCGAATTTCTTATGGAGATCAGGTAACCGTTAGATATCTGGATGGGGAATATGCCGGCACGGTAAAATACATCGATGTAAAAGCAAGCTACACTCCAAAGGATCTGCAGACTCCTGCCAACAAGGATAAGAAGTCCGTTAAGGTGAAGCTCTCTCTGCCCGCAGAATGCAGGATAAAGCCGGGAGAAACAGCCATCGTCACTTCACTTGACGGATTGTAAACAGTATCCGGTGCCGTACTTATATTGCGCCCTCATACAATGCTAAAAACTCCTCCTGATATTTCAAGAAGATATCCACCAGCAGCGGGTCGAAATGGGTTCCTTTGGATTCCATAAGGGTAGCCATGCTTTTTTCGTGGGAATAAGGTCCTTTGTAGACCCTTTTTGACCGCAGGGCATCATAGACATCCACCAGGGCCATGATTCTGGCGGGAAGGGGAATGTCCAGCCCCGACAGGCCGCTGGGATAACCGGAGCCGTCCCACTTTTCATGGTGTCCTCTGGCAATCTCCAATCCCATCTGCAGAAAAGTATTTCCCGGATAGCGATTGACCACTTCTTCCAGAGTTTTTGCCCCCAGATCCGCATGGGTCCTCATGATGGCAAATTCCTCCGGGGTCAGCTTGCCCGGCTTCTGCAAAATGGCATCAGGGATGCCCACCTTTCCGATATCGTGAAGAGGACTGGACCGATAGATGTTATCGATGTAGTCATCGTCGATGATCTTCGAAAATTCCGGGAGAGGTCTGAGTTTTTCCGCAAAGAGGCGGCACAGCAGGGCCGTCCGCTCGATGTGGACTCCTGTGTCATCATCCCGGGATTCGGCCAGCTTCACCAGGGCAAAGATGGTAGCCACTTGGGAATCGGAAATCTCCCGAACCTTTTCATCCACCAGTTCTTCCAAATGTTCGTTGTACTCTTTCAGCTCCTGTTCCCGCCCGGCAAGCATGAGGTTGCTTTTTTCCAGATCCCGGGACAGCTCCGCGTATTTGTACATCATATCCTTCATCAGATCGTTGAGGATCCGGAGATCCACCCTATCGGCAAAACGGCTGAGAAGGAGCTCCGTGGCATCCAGCAGATCCGGTGAAACAGTTTTTTGCCCGAGTCTGGCAAGCAACAAGTATGCTTTATCGTTCATTTGCTCGTCCCCTGCAAATTTTGCTGCATGTAGTAATCAAAGCCCACATGCTCAAGGCTCTTTAACTGTTGAATCAGAAATTTCATTTGATCGGGGGAATCGATAATGCTTCCGTGCTGAGGGGCCAAAAGGGTGACTTCCCGAGTCTCCACCTGCTCCAGGGCGTATCGGAGGGAGGCTGCAGAGTTCATGATTCTCTCATGAAAGGACAGGATTCCATTTACGGGGCATTTGCGGCCGTTGACATGGCACTTGTTCTTCGGGATACACTCGGTACAGGCCTTCGTATCCCTGAGATAGAGGCTCCAGATATTATCATAGCTTCCGAAGAGATCGCTGCTGAAGAGGGTTTTGGTTTTGCAGTCATAGGTCATAAAGCTTCCCGGAGCGTGGGCGTAGGGAGTCGGGATAAATTCCAGGCGGCGGCCGCTTCCAAAGGTGTAGGAATATCCCAGCGTTGCGATGCACTGTTTTTTGGGAGTGGTTGAATAGAAGTGAATGAATATGTTGTTTTCCCTGTGGGAGATGATTTCCAGTTCTTTGTTGTTGATGACCGCTTCCAGATGGGGCACGCTGCCGCACAGGTCCGGGTCGTAGTGCTGGTAGATAAGGCGTTTTATTTTATGGGGGTCCAGGCCTGTTCGGAGGACCTTCATCATCACCGTGCTGAAATCCCCCCGGCTGCCTCCGTCGATGAGCGCGGCTTCCTCTCCGTCTACGATGAGGTAAGGGTTGCAGCGCAATCCGATATTCATGTCGGCAAAGCCTACCCAGAAGACACCTTCGGCGATTTCTATGGGCTGCAGGTAATCCAGGGTTTCCTTGTCCTTCTTCTGGTATGTACTCATGGCTTCCTCCGTTGGTGTGTTTGCATATAGTATACCGAAGTGTCCGGGATTCGTAAACCGGTTGGCCGGAAGATTATGGTGGAACGGAAAATTTTCCCGATTTTTGCCCCTTGAAAAAGAACATGTGTTCTGATATGATGTGGGTACAGAGAAAGGACCGGAGGACCATGAGGAGCATTTTCCATATTGATGCGAACAGCGCCTATCTCAGCTGGACTGCCGTGTCCATGCTGGAAAAGGGATATTCAACAGACATTCGGGAGATCCCTGCGGTGATTGCGGGGGACCCGGAAAACCGTCATGGCATCATATTGGCAAAATCCATTCCCGCCAAAGCTTATGGCATCGGCACCGGAGAGAGTCTCTTTGAAGCCCGAAGGAAGTGCCCGGGGCTTGCAGTGTTTCCTCCCGATTATAACCTTTATATGAAGTGCAGTGACGCCATGTTTGATGTACTTTCAAGGTACTCACCCCAGATCCAGCGGTACAGCGTGGACGAATGCTTTATGGACTACACCTTGTCGGAGAAGAAGTTTGGCCCTCCCCTGGAAACGGCTCACCGGATCCGGCAGCAGATGAAAGAGGAGCTGGGGTTCACCGTAAACATCGGACTGTCATGCAACAAGCTTCTGGCCAAGATGGGCTCCGAGCTGAAAAAACCCGACCGGGTCCATACCCTTTACCCGGAGGAGATGGAGCGGAAGATGTGGCCGCTGCCCGTGGGCGAGCTTTTCATGGTAGGCAGGGCTACCGCCCGCAAATTGAACCGGATCAACATCAACACCATCGGAGACCTTGCCCGCTCAGACCCCCACCATATGAAGGCCTTGCTGAAAAGCCACGGTCTCCTGATCTGGAGCTATGCCAACGGTATCGACGATTCCGAGGTGGTTCCCAACAGCGAAATTCTCCAGAAGGGGATCGGCAACAGCACTACTACCAAGTACGATGTGACGGATCGGAAAGAAGCCTTCAAAGTACTTCTGGCCCTGACGGAAAAGGTAGCCATGCGGCTTCGCAAGTCGGGTTGCAGGGCCTCTCTAGTATCCATTTCGCTGAAGACCGACGGATTTATCCGGTACAGTCACCAGCTCCAGCTGCAGGACCACATAGACACTACCAGCGATATCTACAGCTATGTTTGCAGACTTTTCGACCAATGCTGGAAGGGAGAGCCCCTGCGTCATCTGGGAGTGTCTGTCTCCAATCTGTCCAAGCAGGAGGACTGCATCCAGCTGTCTCTTTTCGACAGCGGAAACAGCGAGAAAAACCAAAAGCTGGACGAGGCGGTAGACAAGATCCGGGAACGCTACGGCGAGGAGGCCATCATGCGGGGTGTCTTCACCAATTCCGACAGCAAGCCCATCCAGGGGGGCACCCACGACGGGGATTATATTATGATGGGAGGCTATAAATCGTGAAGATCCTTGCGGAGCCCATTGACGCTCTGGTGATGTTCCGGGGCAAAGATAACCCCAAACCCTACAAGTTCCGGTATTCGGACCGGGCTGCCGTTTCTCACGAGGTGAAGATCGATAAGGTGCTGCAGGTAGACGAGACCAGGACCGGCGGCATCAAAGCCCTGATCTACCGTTGCCAAAGCCAGATCGATGGACAAAGCGTCCTGTACGAGCTGAAATATCTCATTGCCGATTGCAGGTGGGAGCTGTACAAGATGTGAGGCGGGGCATTTCGTTAAAAAAATATCTTTATTGAAAATATTCTGAAAACGGAATATTATAATCCCATAAACGTTGTTATCATCCACAACGTACACTAAACAAAAAAGGTGGGATACAGTGGTAAAACAACTACAGCAGGAAGTACAGACCTTCAACGGAAGAAGGTCTCTGATTGCAGTCATTGTGATCGTTGGTGTCACATGGCTGTTCACTACATTTTTGCCGGATGACCCGGCTAATTTTGGCCCTGCATCCCTTATTCCGGCATTGTTTCTGATTGTTTACATTTTTATCACCAAGAGAATTCTGGAAGCTCTGACTCTGGCATCCATTATGGGGTTCATAATGGTCTCTCAGGGCGACACCCTTGGAGTTTTCAGCGGATCCCTGCTGGAAGTCATGATGAACGAAGATATTGCCTGGCTTTTCATCGTCTGCGGCCTCATGGGCAGCATCATTTCCCTTATTGAAAGAGCGGGAGGCGCCTTTGCCTTCGGCGAATGGGTTTCCAAGAGAGCAAAGACCCGAAAATCCGCTCTCATATGGACCTGGGTCCTGGGCCTTGTTATTTTTATCGACGACTATTTGAACTCCCTGACAGTAGGATCCTGCATGGCCCCTCTCACCGACAGACACAAAGTGCCCCGGGAGTTTCTTGCATATGTGGTGGACTCCACAGCGGCGCCTGCCTGCGTAGTAATTCCTATTACCACATGGGCTGTCTTTGCCGGCCGGCTCCTTGAGGTCAACGGCTGGGCGCCCGAAGGGGATGGACTGATTTACTTTATTAAAACCATACCTTTTAACTTTTACGGTTGGATTGCTTTGGCCATCGTTCCCCTTATCGTGTTGGGCATTATTCCCACCTTTGGCCCCATGAAGAAGGCGGAACAGCGGGTGAGAGACGGAGGGCCGCTGGCTCCTCCGGGCTCCGAGAAGATCGATATCAGGGCGGGATTGACGGATACCGTTCTTCCCGACAATCCCAAAATTATGAACTTCCTGCTCCCCATCATAGTATTGGTGGGTGCAACCATCTACTTCGATGTTGACATGCAGATGGGAGTACTCATCACCATGGTTTTCATGTTCATATTCTATCTGGCACAAAACATCATGACAGCGGAAGAGTTTACCGATGTATCTCTGCAGGGCCTGAAAAACATGATTCTGCCTCTGATGCTCATGGTATTGGCATTCCTGTTTGCTGAAGTCAACGACCAGATCGGATTTACATACTATGTGATTTCTTCCGCATCCCAGTATATTACTCCCGCCTTGATGCCTGTAACCATCTTCGCCGTTCTGGCGGTCACGGAATTCATCACGGGCACCAACTGGGGCATGTATGTCATCGCCTTCCCCATTGTCATTCCTCTTGCCATGGAGATGGGTGTAAATATGCCTCTTGCGGTAGCAGCAGTGCTTTCTGCGGGTGTATTCGGAAGCCACGTATGCTTCTACTCCGATGCTACGGTTCTGACTTCTGCGGCTACGGGCTGCAACAACTTCGACCATGCATTCACCCAGGCTCCTTTTGGAATCCTGGCTGCATTGATGTCGGCGGTTTGCTACCTGGTGGCAGGCCTGCTCATGATTTAACATTTGATGAGGGCCCATTGCGGCGGCGATGGGCAATGATTTAATAGCGCGCAAGAATGTATGGGGCTTTTGCGGATCTTTACGCAAAAGCCCTTCCGCTTTGGGAATAGGGAGGTGGGCAGCGCATGTGCGGCAGGTACACTCTTTTTTCTGACAGGGAAATCCGGGATTTGGAGGACATTATCGCCAAAATCGACGCGGATGTCCGAAAGGAAAAGTTGAAAACAGGAGAGATCTTCCCTTCCGACCCGGCGCCGGTACTGCTTTGTGAAGATTATGAAGCAAAGCCCCGATTGCTGGTCTTTGGGTTTCCCGGATTTAAGAATAAGCAGCTCATCATCAATGCCCGGGCGGAAACCGCCGGTGAGAAGCCCATGTTTCGGGCTGCTTTGGAAAGCCGGCGTTGCGTCATCCCTTCCACCGGATTTTTCGAGTGGGACCGGGACAAGCGTAAATATCTGTTCCGCATGCCCGATGCCGACCTGCTCTATATGGCGGGCCTCTACAGCCGGTTTGAAGAAGAGGACCGCTTCCTGATCCTCACCCGGAATGCCAATGCCTCCGTCTCTCCGGTCCACCACCGCATGCCAGTAGTGCTGGAACAGAGGAACATCCCTGGCTGGCTATTCGATCGGGATGAGGCCCGGGCCATCCTGTGCGGTCCGGGTCCTGAACTGCTGGCAAAACCGTGGAACAATGGGAAGGGGGCCCTGCCGGAGCAGTGCGAGATGAAGTGGTGAGAGCAGTCAGCCACGGACAGCCACGAGTAGCCACGGGCACAGACCCTTTGTCTGGTTTTCCTACCCGGGGGCAGATTCTGCGTGTAAGTCCTGACTCTAATGTAGACCATTTTGGCCGGAATCAAAGGAAATGGTTTACTTCAGCCTCTCATCCTGACTCTGATGTAGACCATTTTGGCCGGAATCAAAGGAAA
>CAYOYO010000109.1:0-6455 GCA_964408195.1 uncultured Oscillospiraceae bacterium
CGAGAGGAGTTACGGCAGATGAATAAGGAAATAGTAGCTATCATCTCGCCGGAAGGCTTTCTGCTTGATTGGCAGCCTGTCCGGGAGCCAATGGATGAAAGCCAGGACTCCTTTCAGAAACTACTCTTCGAAGAATGGAGACAAGATTCATTCAGAACTTTATTCCACCTTGCCTTCCGGGAAATTCCGGCCACCCTGTCGGATTCCATACAGTTCTTAAAAATCGTATCAGATGCCTTTATCAAATCCCTGAAGAAGCAGCCGGACATCGAGTTCCTGAGAGAAAATGCAGTTATAAAACCGGAAGAGGAAGAAATCCAATCGATTATAAACGCTGCACCCTTCATGAATGGGACAAAATACCTGGACGGACAATGGATCCGCCACATTTGGGCGAGACTGGAGGAAGTATTCAAGGAAGAGATAAGGAACTTCCAAGGCAGCGTAGCCGAGTATTTTGCATCCAAAAACTCCGATGCCAAACTCATAGGCCGGATCTTTTTCCATCTCGTCGAAAACAAGAACGGTGACCTGCCCTTTGCATTTATGGCTACCTATGCATCCAGGTCTTCTTCGGAAAAGTCGAAACACCTCCCATTGAAAAATGCACTGATCGAATTTAAAAATAATAATAAGAAACTGCTGGAACTCTTGTCCACAGTGAGCAAAGCTGCTGCAACAAGCCCATTCATCCGAGATTTGCAGGATACCGGTGACATATTTCATCCCATCGGACTTACAGCGGAAGAAGCCTATATATTCTTAAAAGAAATCCCCTTGTACGAAGGCTCCGGCATTCTCTGCAGAATTCCAAACTGGTGGAAGAATAAATCAAATTCCCCCCGCCTGACTCTGACCATCGGCGAAAAGCCACCAGCCCATTTAGGATCCGACGCACTCTTGAGCTTTGATGCACAGCTATCCTTGGGGGATGAAAAACTCACCATCGAAGAAATGCAAGGATTACTGGCAGAAACAGAAGGCCTGGCTTTCATAAAAGGCAAATGGGTCGAAATCAATCACGAAAAACTCAAGGGAATCCTAAAAGCCTACGAGGAAGCCGGCAGGCAGATTGAGAAAAATGACATGACCTTGCTGGAAGCCATGAAGCTGCAGTTAAACCCCTCTGCAATGAAAGCATTTGCAAAGAGCGGCGAAGCCGGCGAAGTTACAAACGGACAATGGCTGGCCACCATCATCTCCGGGCTTCTGCGGCCTGAAAAACCAGCCACCGTCACGGCAGGAGACCATTTTGAAGCAACACTTAGACCCTATCAAGAAAGGGGACTTGCCTGGCTTAACATCATGAAGACTCTGGGTCTCGGCGCCTGCCTCGCTGACGACATGGGCCTTGGAAAGACAATACAGGTAATCGCCCTCTTAAATTATATTAGAACAAAAAAGCAGGAAAAAACCCTGCTTGTAGTTCCTGCATCATTGATCGGCAACTGGGTCAACGAGATTCAAAGGTTCGCACCCCTGCTGAAGTATTGCATTCTTCACCCTTCCGAAAACGGACCATCGGATCTTGACAAAACATTGTACATTACTACCTACGGGATGCTTTCCCGATACCACAATCTCCTGGAAACAGATTGGGATACCTTAATCATAGACGAGGCCCAGGCAATTAAAAACCCCGGCACCAAACAGACGAAAGCAGTAAAGCAGCTAAAAGCAGATTTTAGGATCGCAATGACAGGCACTCCCCTAGAAAACCGGCTTTCTGACCTATGGTCGATTTTTGATTTTCTGAATCGTGGGCTGCTTGGCACAGCAAAAGAATTCACCGATTTCTCCAAAGGGTTAAAGGAGAGTCCCACCGGGTATTCACGTCTTAAAAAGGTCATAGAACCTTTCATACTGCGGAGGCTGAAAACCGACAAGAGCATCATTGCAGACCTGCCTGACAAAATCGAGATGAAAACCTATTCACTGTTGTCAAAAAAACAAGCCGTACTTTATGATTCGTTGGTTCGTGACCTCCAAACCAAATTGGATTCTGCAGAAGAAGGGATCCAGCGAAAGGGCCTCATTCTATCATCCATCGTGAAATTCAAGCAGATTTGCAATCATCCTGACCAATACTTAGGACAGGCTGTATATTCAGAGAAGGAAAGCGGAAAATTCGACAGGCTCAGGGAGATATGTGAAACGATTTACGAAAAGCGGGAAAGTGTCCTGGTATTTACCCAATTCAAAGAGATGACCACCCCCTTAAAGGATTTTTTGGAATCCATATTTTTTCATGAAGGCCTTGTGATCCATGGGGGCACCCCGGTTGTGAAAAGAAGGCAAATCGTAGAACGGTTTCAGCAGGACGACGAATACATTCCTTTCCTCGTGCTGTCTCTCAAGGCCGGCGGGGTCGGCCTAAACCTGACAAAGGCAAATCATGTGATTCACTTTGACAGATGGTGGAATCCGGCAGTGGAAGACCAGGCCACCGACAGGGCCTTCCGAATTGGGCAACAGAAAAATGTCGTTGTTCATAAATTCATAACAAAGGGTACAATCGAAGAAAAGATCGACAAGATGATTTCAGACAAGGTAGTATTAGTAAATAACATCATTCCTGAGAAGCAGGAGAATTGGATCACGGAAATGGACAACCGGCAGCTCATGGATTTATTCCGATTGGAAAGCTAGGGAGGTAAGGAGATAGTATGTCACGTTTTCGAAGTTTTGGTTATTACGATAAACCTACGGCTGCAGAGGAAAAAGAGAGAAACAAAAAAGCGGCGGAAAAGCTGATAAAGAAAAATCCGGACATTTCTCCCATCCTCGTCAGTGGCAGGACATTAGCGTCCACCTGGTGGGGAAAAGCATGGAATAAAAATCTGGAAAGCTATTCCGATTATTCCAACCGCATAGGGCGGGGTAAAAGCTATGTTATACGCGGCGCCGTTCTGGATCTTAAGATTCGCCCCGGGAAAATAGCCGCCCTTGTTCAAGGCACCAGAAGAGCCCCTTATGAGGTGGAAATCAACATCAAGCCTTTGGACAAAGAGGTGTGGAACCAGTTGGTGAAGACTTGCGGAGGTAAAGTGGAATCCCTCTCGGAGCTGTTAGAGGGGAAATTCCCGAAAGCCTTAGAGGAAATGTTTACGGCCAAGGGCAGAGGCTTATTTCCGTCACCAAAAGAAATTACTTTCGATTGCAGCTGCCCGGATTATGCAATGATGTGCAAACACGTTGCAGCGGTGCTCTATGGAATTGGCAGCAGGCTCGATGAGAATCCCTTGCTATTTTTCATTCTGCGCAATGTAGATGTGGAAGAATTAGTTTCGAAAGCCATCTCACAAAAATCGGAGACCCTTCTAAAAAAATCCCGGAAGAAGAGTGACAGAGTCATTGAGAATGGGGACATCTCCTCCCTGTTCGGAATAGAGATGGAGACCCCGCTTTCCACTGACGAAGATCCGGATGAAACTGTGATGACTCAAGACACAAGGTGGGCCGCTCAAGGTAAAGATGCCGATTTTGAGCAGGCAATCTTGGATTATTGTATGACACCGCGCAGCAGGGAAGAACTCGCAGAAAAATTTGACTTTGCCACACCTGGATATTTTATAAAAATGTATATTTCTCCATTAGTGGGTGCAGGGAAAATCAGTATGACTTTACCGGACAAACCAAAGAGTAAATTCCAAAAGTACTATTCAAAATAGGGTTTTTAGCTGATATTGTTTGACATTCTCTGCCATATACACTATGATAGTGTTCAGGAACTGAACATGTCGAAAAATGGTGAAATATGGTTCAAGAGGAATTTGACATTCTAAATATCGTAGCCACCAACCCCTTCACCTCCCAAAGGCAGATCGCCCGGCAAGCCGGCATCTCCCTGGGTCAGGTGAATTTTTTAATGAAGAAATTCGCCACCAAGGGCCTCATCAAGATCGAAGGCCAGACAGCCCAGTCCCTCCAATACCACCTGACCCCCTCCGGCATGGCCGCCGTGGCGGAAAAGACCCTCCGCTACATGAAGAACTCCTACAAGGCGGTGAGGGAAATGATCGACAGCATCGCAGACATCGGCCAGGAGTATGACAGGGCCGGCTATTCCATCTATATCGCCGGGAGCCGGGATGAAATGATGGAACTTTGTATATTGGCATTAAACGATGAGGGCCTTTCCTACCGGATCGGAAGCCCTCCCGCCGGCAGCAGCAAGGCTCTGGTCTTCTGCTGGGAGCCGGAGGTAGAGGACCACCTGCAGGAATTCACCCCTGTGAACCTGCTCAAGATCAAAGGATAAATTCCTCCCTTCTCCAATCGTCGCCAAGCGCGTTGGGGCAGGGTGGATGTGATACATAGCGTAATTTGCCGGCAACTGCCGTGCAAAGGAAACGCAGTAAGAATGCCGGGCGGGGAGTGCGGCAGGGCGAAGCTGTGCCCAAAATAGATAATAAGGAATCGTTTTATGATCAAATACCTTAATCGCTACTATGATATATATTACTTGCACGAAGGATTGAGCAAAAAAGGCAATCCGGTGTATTGGTTCTCAAAAAAAGCCGATGGGAAACCGGTTGATGAAATCCCCAAAGGGTTCGAGATCTATGAAGAGCCCAACGGGATGGTTTTTTTGCGAAAGATCAAGCCCAAAACCATAACGGACGAAGAAGTATCCACCGTGGTCAACAGTATACCCAAAAGGCTGGACATAAAAGTCGATGTTAAAAAAAGTATCATAACAATCTGGCGGCGGGATAAAGACTATACTTCTTATATGGCTCTTATGAGATTCATACTAATAGATAAGAAAACAAGAGAGTTTGAGGCCCAAAGATACTGTTTCAGAGGTTCCATCGATGACTGGATCGAAATGGGCTCATCCACAGACCTGCACAAGTTGGCTGCGAAATATTGTTATCATCTTGGAAAAGATTCTTTTTATGACTTACCCTCTCCGGACGATGAATTCTCACCGGAGGATACATTCCATATAGAGGAGAACGAAGGCAAAAGCCAATTAGTGCTGTACATTATCGCTTTATGCAATCTGTACGGAATGGTTCACAAGAGTAAAGTAGTAGAAATATTCAACAGCCAGAATAAAGAGCAAATTAGTTTGCAAGATGTAGAAAACCTTCTTGAAGACCCTTTAGAGGAACTAGAAGATGCCTTTATCCTTACGCATAAAGATTATTTTGTTCACGAAGCCATCATGGAAAATGATGATTTTGATTTGATGCTGAGAAAGAAGGGTGACAAGCCCTATTATGTTCCAAATAAAAATGAGCTTTTGAATTATGCCGAAGAATGGTATTTCGAAGAATCCAAACAATACAATGCTTTACTGGAATACATGAGGAAAAACTTCTTTAAAGGGCAAGAAGAAAAAGCAGAATGGCTGTGTGAAGACATCTATGATACCTCCCGCTTCGATAGGAATATAAATAATGTCTTTGATGTTTTCAAAGATAGAAATATTCGTTTCGAAAGCCTGGATCAGGCAAATGAAGTATTGCAGCTTGTTATGGATCTATCGAACAATATCAGGGTATGGGAAAACAATGGGCATACACCGCAGGAGATCTTTGAAAAAATTGAAAAACCCAAACTAAGGCCTTTGCCTGACAAACCATTCAACATTCCCGAATCCAACGTTATAGATATGAAGACAAGGAAGAAAATCGGCAGGAACGATCCATGCCCCTGTGGCAGCGGAAAGAAGTATAAGAATTGTTGCCTGGGAAAAGGCAAATAATTTAGTGAAAGCGAGTCCCTAATCAAGCAATGAAAAGCCCACATATGGATAACCACGAGATGGAGTCCCCCGAGAAATAGAATATTGAGCAATACAACGTGTTGACGATGTAAACCGATTGCGGTATAATCAAGGAAAGGAGATGATTATATGGCTAAAATACCAACACAAATTAGAATCGATGAGGATATAAAAAAACAAGCAACCGAGCTTTTTGGCGACCTGGGTTTGGATATTTCAAGTGCGGTAAATATTTTTTTAAGACAGTCAGTCCTACGAGGAGGATTGCCATTCGAAGTAATAATGCCTCAATATAAGCCTGAAGTGGTTGAAGCAATGAAGGAAGCAAAGAGCATCAGCAAAGATATAACAATGAAAGGTTACACAGATATAGAAGAAATCTTTAGGGAGTTGGATAAATAATGAAGTATCAAGTCAAATGGTCTGCAAAGTTCAAGAAAAGCTATAAGCTAGCTAAGAAGCGCGGCCTTGATATTTCACTTCTTAAAGATATAATACAAAAGTTGCAGTGTGGAGAACGGTTAGAAGAAAAACACGGAGATCATGAATTAAAAGGTGAATATAGAGGATTCAGAGAATGCCATATAAAGCCCGATTGGTTATTAATTTATTTGATAGAAGATGAAGTGTTAACATTGACTTTAATTGATACCGGAAGCCATTCGGATTTATTCCAAATGTGAGAAATCAGAAAAGATAATGGATATAAGTAATGTCT
>CAYOYO010000110.1:0-6427 GCA_964408195.1 uncultured Oscillospiraceae bacterium
TCCTGGGCAAGCCGTACCATTGCATCGTATACGGAACTGTCTCCGTGGGGGTGGTATTTACCTAAAACTTCTCCCACGATACGTGCAGATTTCTTGTGGGGCTTGTCCGGGGTAAGTCCCAGTCCGGACATGCCGTAGAGAATCCTCCTGTGCACCGGCTTCAGGCCGTCCCGCACATCGGGAAGGGCCCGGCCAACGATGACGCTCATGGCGTAATCGATGTAGGAGGTCTTCATCTCGTCATGGATTTCTGTTTGTATCAGTTTTGAATCTTCTAAAAAGCTTGTCATGCCTGTCTCCTTATTGATTGGACTTTAGACCGTGGCCCGTTAAATATCCAGATTCTTCACGTATTTGGCGTTCTCTTCAATGAACTTCTTTCGGGGTGGCACCTTGTCGCCCATGAGAACAGTAAAGATATCGTCTGCCTGAGCCATATCCTCTATGGTGACCTGGACTAAAGTGCGCTTGTTGAAGTCCATGGTGGTCTCCCAGAGCTGCTCCGCATCCATTTCTCCAAGACCCTTATAGCGTTGTGGTGGTTTGATCCCCTGTCTTCCGATCTCGTTCAGGAGCTTTTCCTGTTCTCGTTCGGAATAGGTATAATACACGTCCTTGCCCTTCATGGTGCGATAGAGGGGTGGCTGCGCGATGTATACATAGCCCCCTTCGATGAGGGGTTTCATATAGCGGTAGAAGAAGGTGAGAAGCAGGGTTCTGATATGGGCTCCGTCCACGTCCGCGTCGGTCATGATGATGATCTTGTGGTAACGGAGCTTCTCCTCGGAAAAATCATCCCCGATGTTGCAACCAAAGGCTGTAATCATGTTTTTGATCTCTTCGGAGTTGAGAATCTTGTCCAATCTGGCCTTCTCCACGTTGAGGATCTTTCCCCGTAAGGGAAGGATGGCCTGGCGTTTTCTGTCTCTGCCCATTTTGGCGGAGCCGCCGGCGGAATCTCCTTCCACCAGGAAGATTTCGGAAAGGGCCGGGTCTTTTTCGGAGCAGTCGGCTAATTTACCCGGAAGAGCGATGCTGTCCAGCACACCCTTTCTCCTGGTCAGCTCTCTTGCTTTTCTTGCAGCTTCTCTGGCCCTGGAAGCCCGGAGGCATTTGTCGATGATGATCCTGGCCTGCTGGGGATTTTCCTCTAAGAACGCCATGAGGTTTTCGTTGGTGGTGGTCTCAACAAAACCACGCATCTCGCTGTTTCCCAGCTTTGTCTTGGTCTGGCCTTCGAATTGGGGATTTGTCAGCTTCACCGAAACGATGGCGGTAAGGCCTTCCCTCACGTCTTCTCCCGAAAGACCTTCTTCGTTGTCCTTGATGAATTTGCTCCGTCTGGCGTAATCGTTGAATACTCTGGTGAGGGCGGCCTTGAACCCGATCATGTGGGTGCCGCCTTCCGTGGTGTTGATGTTGTTGGCATAAGAGAGGATCAGCTCGTTGTACCGGTCGGTATATTGCATGGCGACCTCAACTTCCATCTCCTTTTTTGATAACTCAAAATAGACGATGTCCGGATGGATCACCTCTTTATTTTTGTTCATATATTTGACGTACTCTTTGATACCGCCTTCGTAATGGAAAAGCTCTTTCTTCTTTTGACCTTGCCGCTCGTCACTGAGCTGGATTTTGACCCCTTTGTTGAGAAATGCCATTTCCCGCAGTCTGTACTCCAGCGTCTCGTAACTGAATTCCACCTCGTCGAAAATTTCCGGGTCCGGCTTGAACATGGTTTTGGATCCTGTTTTTTTACCGGACTCCCCTACGATTTCCAACGGGGTGACGGTCTTGCCCTTGGAGTAAACCTGCTTGTATATATTTCCGTTTCTTTTGATTTCAACTTCCATGACTTCGGACAGAGCGTTCACTACGGAAGCCCCTACTCCGTGGAGTCCGCCGGAAACCTTGTAGCCTCCGCCGCCGAATTTTCCACCGGCGTGGAGAACGGTGTGAATAACTTCCACAGCGGGAATCTTAAGCTTGGGATGGAGGTCTACCGGCATTCCTCTTCCGTCATCCTCTACCACCACGGAGTTATCTTCCCTGATGGTAACGTTGATATGGGTGCAGAAGCCTGCGATGGCCTCATCAATGCTGTTGTCTACCACCTCATAAACCAGATGGTGCAAGCCCTTGGGACCGGTGGTCCCGATATACATACCCGGCCTTTTCCGGACGGGTTCCAATCCTTCCAACACTTGTATCTGCTCGGCATTGTACTGCTGCTGCTTCACATCTGCTGCCGCCATTTGCTATCCTCCTGTTTCTTCCGAACGTATCGTCTATGATTTCATTATAGACGGTTTCTTCACTTTGGTATGACATCTCATTGTATCCCAAATCTTGTTTTTTTTCAACGAAATATTAAAAAGGTTTCCCGGCTTCGTTTTTTTCTTTTTGCCGCTTTTATATGGTCGATTTAATGGGTTCAAGGCGCAATAACAGAGCGGACATATGTATTGCTTTCTTTTCTTTTGTGGAAAGAACTTTTCCACAACCTGTGGGTAAGCTTCGGAAAAATTACATAGAGAGATTTCTAACTTTGGTCTTGTCTGTGGATAACTTTTTCTGTATGATAAAAAGACACCTTCTAAAAGACTCTTTCAATGGTGTGGACGCGTACCGGCATATTTCATTCTGTAGTATTGGGAAAAGGAACCTTTTATGAATAATCTGGAAAAATCCTGGGAAAAAACACTTACCTTTTTAAGGCCGGAGATGACAGCGGTGAGTTTTGATACCTGGATCGACCCTCTTACTCCTTTCCGTCTGGACGAGGAGAAGGGTTGCCTCTATCTGGTTCTCGGCGGCGGAATCGGTAAAAATATTCTTGAAGACCGCTACCGGAGCATCATCGAGTCCGCTATAAAGCAAGCTTTTGGCATTAAGCTTCAGGCTGTGTTTTTGGACCACGAGGAGGTGGAGGCTGAACAGAAGAAGAAAGCCAACACTCTGACTCAGACCTTTACCGACGAGCTCTATCTGAACCCGAAATATGTCTTCGGCACTTTCGTTGTAGGGAAAAACAGCCAGTTTGCTCATGCCGCCTCTCTAGCCGTAGCCGAGATGCCGCTTTCCGACCAATACAACCCCCTGTTTCTGTACGGAGGGGCCGGTCTAGGAAAAACCCATCTCATGCATGCCATCGGCCACCATATCACACGGAACATTCCCAAACTCAAGGTCCTCTATGTTTCCTGCGAAATGTTTACCAACGAATTCATCAAGGCCATCCGGGACAACAACACCGTTGATTTTCGCAATAAATACCGGAACATAGATGTTCTCCTGATCGATGATATCCAGTTTCTCGAGAAGAAGGAACGGGTACAGGAAGAAATCTTCCATACCTTTAACACCCTTTACGATGCCAACAAGCGGATCATTCTTTCCAGCGACCGGCCTCCAAAATCCATCGCGACCCTGGAGGAAAGGCTTCGCTCCCGTTTTGAATGGGGATTGATTGTAGATATTCAACCCCCGGATTTTGAAACCCGGGTTGCTATTCTTTGTAAGAAAGCCCAGTTGGAGGAAATTCCCGTTAACGAAGATTTTATGGATGTGATTAAAGTCATAGCCGAAAAGATCCAAAACAACGTACGGGAGCTGGAGGGAGCCTTTATCCGGGTGGTGGCCTATTCCTCTCTGACGGGACAACCTATCGACAGAGAACTGGCAAAAGAAGTACTGAAAGACGTTTTCTCTGCCAACGACCGCTTTCTCACCCCGGACCTTATAAAAAAACATGTCTGCCGCCACTTTAATATAAAAGTTGCCGATATGGAGTCTGCCAAACGATCAAGAAACCTGGCCTTCCCAAGACAGATTGCCATGTACATATGCCGGGACCTGACAGACCTGTCCCTTCCAAAAATAGGAGAGGCCTTTGGAAACAGGGATCATACTACTGTGCTCCATGCCTGCGAAAAAATAAACACGGAAATTCGCTCCAATGAGGTTTTGAGAGAGGTTGTTCTTTCTCTTGAGGATACGATACGCAATGATTGATGATAGATTTGTCCCTTTTTCCACACGGGTTTAATAATAACTTCCGTTGCCGTTTCTTTATCCACAGAAGTTATCCACAGAAACCACAGGACCTACTATTACTTCTACTAAGAAAAGTTATAAGAAGAAGGAGGCACACCCCATGAAATTTTCCTGTAACCAGCAGATTTTGTCCAAAGCCCTCAATACGGTATCAAAAGCCGTTTCTTCCCGCACTACCATTCCCATACTGAAAGGAATCCTGTTGAACGCTTCCGAAAGTGGAATTCTTAAAATAGCCGCTTCGGATTTGGATCTGAGCATCGAGAAGGAACTGCCTGTTCAGGTATGGGAAGAAGGTTCTGTGGTGGTATCTGCCAAGCTCTTTATCGATATCATTCGAAAGCTCCCAAATGAAGAAATCGAAATCGAGGAGGAGGAAGGCTCGGTTACCATTAAATGCCTTGCTTCGGAGTTTACCATTGTGGGACAGTCAGGGGAAGAGTTTCCAACCATCGGCGCTATAAAAGAAGAAAGCAGCATCCCCATTCAAAATGATGTTCTGCGGGAAATGATAAAGAAGACCTCTTTTTCAGCCAGTATCGAAGAAGCAAAGGGGATTATAGTAGGGGTCCTTCTGGAAATGGATCAGGGAGGCATGACCATGGTAGCCCTGGACGGCTTCCGCATGGCAGTGACCAGAGAGATCATCGAGACGAAAGAAAAGAGAAAAATCATCATCGCGGCCAGGATTCTCAATGAAATCAATAAGATTTTAACGGAAGAAGACGGCAGCAAAGAACTTTCCATGATCATTGATGAAAAGAAAGCGGTATTTCTTATGGAGGGTACCCGCATAGTCCTCCGCATCATGGAAGGGGAGTTTGTAAAATACAGGGACATTCTTCCGAAGGAGCATCAGTGCAAGCTGACGGTGAACAGGAATGAACTGGCAGATTGCCTGGAGAGAGCCTCCCTTCTGGCAAAGGAAGGGAAGAATAACCTGATCAAACTGGTCATCATAAGAGATAAAATCATCATCACATCCAGATCGGAAGAAGGAAATGTGAAGGAAGAAGTATTTGTAGAAAAGGAAGGAACGGATCTGGAGATCGGCTTTAACGCAAAATACATTCTGGACGTGTTAAAAGTGGTAAACGATGAAGAAGTGTCGATGGAGTTCAATACAAGTGTGAGCCCCTGTCTGATAAAACCCTTAAAGGGAGAAGGCTTCGAATATCTCATCCTGCCGGTTAGGATTTCCACCAAAAGTTTTTAGGTGAAATTATGTATTTTACCGAAATAAAACTGAAGAATTTCAGAAATTACAAAGAAGAGACCGTTTTCTTCCATCCAAAAGCAAACATCATAACGGGGAACAATGCCCAGGGAAAGACAAACCTTCTGGAAAGCCTTTACATCATGAGTCTTGGAAAGTCCTTCCGGACAGGAAGAGACGCGGATATGATCGGTTTTCTTGAAGGTTTTTCCAGTGCAAAAAGCACCTATGTGAAAGAGGGGGAGGAGAGAACCGTTGAAATCATCCTTTCACCCGCAGGAAAGAGCATAGTCATAGACGGGAATAAGGCAAAAAAGACCAGCGAACTCCTGGAAAATGTATATGTGGTTGCCTTTACCCCGGAGGATATGAAAATAGTAAAAGAGGAACCGGAAAAAAGGAGGAGATTTATAGACCGGGAACTCTGTCAATTGAAGCCGGTTTACTATAAAAATTTAGCAAGATACAAAAAAATACTCCTGCAGAGAAATTCCCTGTTGAAGGAAAATGTATGGAATGAAGATCTGATGGAGGCATGGGAAAAAGGACTGGTGGAATACGGAAGCAAGATCATGGCGGAACGGGTGAATTTTGTGGAAAAATTAGCCAGGATAAGTAGGGAGTTGCACAAGAAGATTACAGAGGGAAAGGAAGATTTGGAAATATCCTACGAAGCTTCCATACTTTATAAAGAAGAAAAAAAAGAAATAAATAAGGCGTTCGAAGAAAAGCTCCGAAAAGAGAGAAGAAGGGATTTTCACAGAGGAAGCACCGGGTTTGGGCCCCACAAAGACGATTTAAAAATTACCATTGGCGGGGTGGATGTACGAAGCTACGGTTCCCAGGGTCAGCAGAGGACCGCAGCCTTGTCTTTGAAACTGGCGGAAATCTTCATCATAAAAGAGGAGAAAAAAGAGTCTCCCGTACTGCTTTTGGACGATGTGTTCTCAGAGTTGGATGAAAAGAGGCAGAAATTTCTCCTTTCCAGCCTTTCCGATGTCCAGCTTTTTATCACGGCAGCGGAGAGAAAAGGAGATTTATGGGAAGGCCTGCCGGAAAGGAAGATGTTCACTGTGGAAGAGGGAAAGATCTCCGGATTCACAGACCTGCCGGGAGGAAAAAAAGTTTGACAATCCACGGGTCTAAATGTATAAT
>CAYOYO010000111.1:0-6383 GCA_964408195.1 uncultured Oscillospiraceae bacterium
AGGCCCGGTATGCCCATATCCTCTTCCCTGTTAATGTATTTTACGTGGGCTGCCATGTGTTTGCAGAATTCGTTGTTGATGGCCTGATAGGCCCCCCGGTACTCCACGTTGGCCTTTTCTGCATGCACGGTAACGGTTTTACGGCCCAAGGGCCCGCCCACACTCAGGGCCTGGATGTCCCCGTCAATGATGATAGCCCCGGTCAGATATCCTACTCTCTCTAAATTGTAAAACACATCCTCCATGGCAATCTCCTCCATGCGGAGCAGATCCATCTCATAATCGGGCAGCTGCTTGCGAAGGTTAAACTCCCGGATGAATTTCATGGCTTGCTCTGCCATAGAAGAGGTCAAGGGCACATATTCATAGGGATAGTGCTCTTTGAAATAGTTTAGGTGGTTCTTTTTGGAATGGTATTGTCTTCCGGCAAGATGTATCAAATCCTGAGTCAGGTATACATAATCATAGTTGGGCCTGTCCTCGATAAAACGAAATTCTTTTGGAAACGCCGCATCGATGATTTCAATCATATGAAGAGGCAGGAGGCGGATGTTGAACCTCTGGCCTCTTTCCTCAAATATTTTTCGTGCTTCCAGAATGGTCTTTCGAAGTGCGGCAGGCTCGTAAGTTCCGGTCTTGGTGAGAGGGGGGAACAGGAATGCTTCCTTTTTGTCCAGTTCCAAATGGCTGATACCGGCAAGGCATAAGTAGTCACCGATGATCTGCCAACTGAAAAAATTGATGTTCCTCCACATATACAAAGCCGTAAAGGAAAGCCCCGACGTACGGTATTCGAAACTATTGAGATACTCTTCAAGGACGGGTCTGGATCCAATGGTGATTTGATTATCAAACATAAACATAGCTGTTGTTATCGCCACCTTACTTTACTAATATGGAGATGTCTTTAAAACCCTCTTGTCTTGCCCCCTTCAGCAGCTCAAAGAGGACAGATTCATATGTGGCTTCTACCGCTCCGGATGTCGTCATCCTGGCCAATGCAGTCTTCCGGTCGCCGCCTTTTCTCGAGCCAACACAATCATTTGCCAGAAATACCCGGTATCCGGCTTCCAAAAGATCCAGGGCCGTCTGGAGAACGCATACATGGGCTTCGATTCCCGTCAGGATTACTGTCTTTCTTCCGGATTCCTTGAGTTTTTCCACAAAGGCGGGTTCTCCCATTGCACTGAAGGCGTTTTTCTCGATGGGCTCATATTCGCCAAGTGCATTGTGAATCCCCGGTATGGTAGGACCAAGGCCCTTTGTGTACTGCTGAATCACCAGTATGGGCACCCCCAGGATTCTGCAGCCTTTCACAAGCTTGATTACGGCTTCCTCCAGGTCATCACGGTCCTTCATGGCCGACATAATCCTCTCCTGGAAATCGATGAGAACAAGGACTGCTTCCTCTTTTATTAATTTAATAGGTTTCATCTGTAATTCCTCCTGTGATTTGTGATTCGACGGCCAGTGGTTGTTAAAACCAGGATCTTACCTCCTCCACCAGCCGATGGTTGGTCAGGTCGTAATGGAGCGGGGTGACGGATATGTATCCGTCCTGAACGGCTATCACATCGATGTCCTCCGCAAGACCGGAATAAATAACCGGTTTTCCTGAATAATGATAGGCTATGCCGCCGCTTTCTTTCTTTTCAGCTTTGAAATCCTCGTCGTATTCTCTTGCTCCAAGCCTGGTGACCCGAACCCCTTTGATTTCCGATGCGGGAAGATGGGGCAAATTGATGTTGAGTACCGTCCCCTGATCCGCCTTTCCGGCGGCGGCCTTCAGTGCCGTCAGGGCCATGCTGCAGCTGGCTTCAAAGTGTTCCGGCTCATGGGAATAGACGGAAACCGCAAAGGAAGGAATCCCGTTGATGACTCCTTCAATGGCTCCGGATACGGTACCGGAATAGAGAGTGTCGGTGCCTAAATTGGAGCCGTGATTAATACCGGAAAACACATGATCCACCGTAATACCTGAATCCCTGAGGATTCGAAGACCCAGCTTTACACAGTCAGCCGGCGTGCCGGATACAGACCAGGCCCCGGCGGCACCGGGCATAGGATGTTCTTCCACTTCGATGGGTACAGTAACAGTAATGCCGTGACCACAGGCGCTCCGCTGGGTGTCGGGAGCAAAAACAAAGACCTCTGCAACAGAGGCCAGTGCTGCTGTCAGATGTTTGATCCCTTGGGCCCGGATACCATCGTCGTTGGTTATTAAAATTCTCATATACCCCTCCCGTTAAGTCATAACATTATACCACCGAAGGTGGCCCCTTAAAAGCCTCAATGACATTTATTATTGACAATTTTATAAAATAATGTTGAAATATTATAAGGGTTTCTTTCTATTTTGACTTCGTTGATTTCATCTGCTTATAAATTATTTGTTGACCGTATATCCCGAGAAGCGGGATTTTCATAACTGAGTTTCTTATGGAAGGGGTTATTATTTGAGGAAATTATGGATCAAGACCAAAGAAGCCATTGTGTCTGTGGCCCCGATTGCGGCTATCGTAGCTGTACTGCAACTCACTATCGTTCCCATGCCTTCCGGCATGGTAATGCTTTTCTGGGGAGGCACGGTGGTATTGATACTGGGGATGGGACTGTTCAGCCTGGGAGCTGATGTTGCTATGATGCCTATGGGGCAGCATATCGGTTCCAACCTCACCAGGACGAAAAAATTGTGGATTCTCCTGCCCATCTGTTTTTTACTGGGAGCCATGATAACTGCGGCAGAGCCGGATCTTCAGGTCCTGGCCGAGCAGGTACCTTCTGTGCCAAACGCGGTGCTGATTGCCTCCGTTGCCGCGGGAGTAGGGATTTTTCTTGCGGTAGCCCTTCTCCGCATCCTCTTTCGAATTCCCTTGAACATCCTGTTCATCGTCTTCTATATTTTAATTTTTCTCATGGCCGCCTTTACCTCCGAATCCTACCTGTCGGTAGCTTTTGACTCCGGCGGCGTTACCACAGGGCCCATCACAGTCCCCTTTATACTGGCCTTGGGTGTGGGCCTGTCCTCTGTTTTGGGAGGCAACAGCTCCCACGACGACAGCTTCGGGCTTGTTGCCTTATGCTCCATCGGACCTATTATGGCCGTCATGATCATGGGCATGTTTTTTGATTCTTCCTCTCTACACTACGGAGCGGATGCCCCCGGTGAAATTACCGGTATGTGGGAGTTGATTGCCGCCCTGGGAGGGGGTATTCTTGAATTTTCCGGACATGTGGCAGTAGCCTTAAGCCCTATCATCGCTTTTTTTATCCTGTTCCAATTTGCGGTTCTGAAACTGGAAAGGCATCATTTGATCAAGCTGGGCGTGGGCATGGTCTATACGTTTACCGGTCTGGTCCTGTTCCTGGCCGGTGCCAATGTGGCCTTTATGCCGGTGGGGAAATATATCGGCGATACCATCGGAAGCTTTGGAAACAACTGGATTCTCATCCCCCTTGGCGCCCTGATGGGCTTCTTTGTGGTGGCGGCGGAGCCGGCCGTTCAGATCCTGAACAATCAGGTGTGGGATATGACCGCCGGCGCCATCTCCAAGAGAGCCATGATGGCCAGTCTTTCCATCGGCGTGGCCATATCCATCGCCATCGCCATGTCACGGATTCTATTCCAGATCAGCATCTGGTATGTGTTGATCCCCGGCTATGCTTTTGCCTTGCTTTTGACCTTTTTTGCGCCTAAAATATTTACTGCCATTGCCTTTGACTCTGGGGGGGTGGCCTCCGGTCCTATGACTGCCACCTTTCTTTTGGCCTTTGCCATGGGGGCCTGCGAAGCGGTGGGAGGAAACCTTCTTACCGATGCTTTTGGCATCGTTGCCATGGTAGCCATGACACCTCTGATCACCATTCAGGTTTTGGGGGTCATATATAAGTGGAAACTCAAAGCCACTGCGGAAGAGGAGGAAGAAGAATATCTGGATCTGGCGGAGGAACTGTCCTCAATGGCAGGCGGAATACCGGCAGGGGGCCCGGCTTACACAGCGAGTGCCACGCGTTCTGACTTAGAAAAGGATAATTATTTCATCGACCTGGAATTTTGATTTAGGAGGCTGACAAATGGAGCATACTACCTGCCCTGTTCCCCAAAAGATGAAGGTACTTATCACAATCCTGAGGAAAGATGACGGCGAGGAAGTTGCCGCTTTCTACAGGGAGAATGGGGTGACCTTTAACATGATTGCCCCGGCCTACGGCGCTGCAGGATTGGAAATCATGGATTACCTGGGGCTGACCGAAACGGAGAAGGATATGATCATCAGCATTTCCGACGGGTCTCATATCGATTCCATCCTGCCGAAGGTCCGGGAGGCCTTCGACCTGGATAAGCCCAACCGGGGGATCGCTTTTACCATCCCTCTTGCCGGCATCAGCGGCCCGAAAGCTCTTCGCTACGTGTCCGGAATAGATAAAAGGAGTGAAAAGGATGAATAATAACAGAGAATACGACCTTATCATAACCGTAGTGAACCGTGGGTTTGCGGACAGCGCTGTAGAGGCTGCAAAGAAGGCGGGGGCTCAGGGCGGCACAATCTTTTACGCAAGAGGTACCGGTATCCATGAGGTGGAGAAGTTTTTTGGGATTTCTGTACAACCGGAGAAAGAGGTAATCCTGAATCTGGTGAAGCACCAGCTCACCAAAAAGATCATGCACGCGATTGTAGAAGAAGCGGGACTTTTCACTCCCGGCAGGGGTTTGTCCTTTTCTCTGCCTGTGGAGGACGTGGTGGGTGTGCTCCATCATGTAGACCTGCCTCCGGAATGCGAAGGAATCGATTTGGGAAAAAATACAACAAAGAAAGAGGAAGCCTGAGATGATATATGCGACCATTGATTATGAAGGCCGGGAGCAACTCTGCTGCATTGACGGCGTGGGGGGCAGAGCTTTTTTACTGAAGGAGTTTTTTGCTGCAAAGAGTATGGGTGAAGACAACAGGCTTTGCCCACATGATTCCATGCTTGAATTTATCTCTTCCTATGAGGCGGCATGGACCGATGCCATCGCCTTATTCTTCGGGGGACATCCGGAGCTGGCCATTCCTGTGGAAAATGTCAAACTGCTGGCTCCCATACCTGCACCGGCAAGAAATATTGTGTGCCTGGGCAAAAATTATCAGGCCCATGCGGAAGAGCTGAAGGGACAGATTTTCTCCGACAGCCTGCCGCCCTATCCAATCTATTTTACCAAGCCGGATCACACGGTGATTGGCCAGGGGCAAACCATTCTGACTCATAAGGAAGTCACCCGCAGATTGGACTATGAGATGGAACTGGCGGTGATTATCGGAAAAAGTGGAATAAACATCCCGCGGGAAAAGGCGGAGGAATACATTTTTGGCTATACGGTGGGAAACGATGTTTCTGCAAGGGACTTGCAGCGCCGCCATACCCAGTGGTTCAAGGGAAAAAGCCTTGTGACCCACTGCCCCCTGGGCCCTTGGATTGTACACAAGAGCACTTTGCCTTTACCCCTGGCCCTGGATATGAAGTGCCTGGTCAACGGCGAACTTCGTCAGCAAGGAAATACCCGGGATATGATTTTTGACATCCCCACTATCATCAGTGACCTGTCACAAGGCTACGAACTGCGACCGGGAGATGTAATCCTCACCGGCACCCCTTCCGGCGTGGGCATGGCTTTAGACCCGCCCCAATATCTGAAGGCAGGAGATCTAGTGGTCTGCCACATTGAAAAAATCGGGACTCTGCAGAACCCAGTGGGAGACTAAGCCAAATCCGGCATGAAACTAAGCGAAATCCGGCATGAGGCTAAGCGGAACCTGGCAGGGACTAAGATTTAAGGATGCAGGCGCCTAGAACCTTTCCGATGGATTCATGGATGACCAGATCAGCTTTCCGGTCATATGGTGTCTCCGATTTGTTGATCAGCACCAGATGATTGCCGCGGAAGTAGTTGATCAGGCCCGCAGCCGGATAGACGGCCAGCGATGTACCTCCGACTATTAGGGTGTCCGCCTGCGAGATGGCATCCACTGCCTTCTCCAGCACATCCTGGTCCAGGGCCTCCTCGTAGAGGACCACTTGGGGTTTCACCACACCGTCACACTTGCTGCAGCGAGGAATCTGTGACTCTTTGCCTTGGGCACCGCTGCAGTTTTTCGGATCCATAATATAATCCAGATGGTAGAATGCACCGCAGTCCATGCAGTGGTTCCGCAGAACGGAGCCATGGAGCTCATAAACGGTCCGGCTCCCCGCCAGCTGATGCAAGCCATCGATGTTTTGGGTCACTACCGCGGAAAGCTTCCCCTGTCGTTCCAACTCCGCCAGGGCCAGATGGGCCCGGTTGGGCTTTGCTTCCCGGTAGATGAGATTATTCTTGTAATAATCGAAGAAGGTTTCCATGT
>CAYOYO010000112.1:0-6168 GCA_964408195.1 uncultured Oscillospiraceae bacterium
ATCAGAGGGGCTCAGTTCAGTTATCACGGCACAGAGCCCAGCCAAATTGAGGCAGTATTGGCCAGGGGAGACAGAAGGCTGTCTCATGTCATCCGGAAGGCCTGGGAGAAAGGCTGTAAATTCGACGGATGGAGAGAATATTTCAGCTATGAAAAATGGATCGATGCTCTCAAGGATTGCGGGCTGGACCCAGTCTTTTATACCTCAGGAAAGGTTACACAGGGAGATGTCCTTCCCTGGTCGTTGATCGATAGTGGTGTTACAGAGGAATATCTGAGGAGCGAGTGGGAAAAGGCCCTGTCAGGTCAGCAGACACCCGACTGCAGGACCCAGTGCACCGGCTGCGGCATGAATCGCTTTTCCGATTGTGAAAGGGAGGGGACACGATGACTCGATATCTCATAAAGTTCGAAAAAGGTGGACAACTGCGCTATATCTCTCATTTGGATCTCCTTCGATTGTTCCGAAGAACATTCAAAAGAGCCGGTGTGGATCTGGTTTACTCAAGAGGCTTCAATCCCCACCCGAAAATGAGCTTTGCTCAACCTTTATCTCTCGGATATACCAGCATTGGCGAGTATCTGGAGTTCGAGACTACAATGCCGTATCTCGAAGACATCCTTGTGGCTTCCTTGAACAGTCTTCTTCCATATGGTATAAAAATATTATCATGTGCGGCACTTTCTCCTACCGGAAAAACAGCAGCATCTATGGTGACCTGGGCAGCATATGAAGTGAATCTGCCTGAAGGGCACGGTCTTCCCGACCAGTCCCAAGTAAAAGATTTCCTCAATCTCCCCGCTATCCTTGTGGTAAAGGATGTAAGAAAGAGAAAAGAGCGGGTTGAAATCGATATCAAACCCATGATTCGCAATCTGGAGCGAGGCGTGAACGAGGAAGGGCAACCTACTCTGAACATGGTGCTGGGGGCGGGAAGCGAATCCAATCTCAACCCTATTTTGCTCTTGCATTCCCTTTTCTCTTTTTGCGAAATACCGCTTTTAGATTACGAACCCCAAATCAAACGCCTTCAGCTTTACGATGGGGACGGCCAGCCTCTTTCTAAAGAGCTATAACAATCAAACCATACCGGTACAACAGCAAATGTTCAGACCCCGGCTGGCGGATGAGGAGTAAACAGTAAGGAAAAAAAGGAACATTTCCCATTTTATGTTGACATATATTAACATTAATAGTAATATATGATAGACCGATAGTGGGAGGTGTTGATATGAAGGTTCCTGTAAGCCGTAAGATGCGATATAAAATCATCGCAGGTTTTGTCTTTATAGTAGTAATCATTGTGGTCTATACAGCTCGTCAGTCCGAAGAGGATGTGCTTTTTTTGAAGGCCCAAGCCGACGAAGATATTGCAACTCAAAGCTTGGTATCAATGGAAGTAACGGCAGAACAGGAAGAAGAAGAGACGGAAACCCCAAAACAAGACACCCACTTGGTAGTGGATGTTTCGGGCGAAGTCAAATATCCTTCCGTTTTCACGTTCCCGGAGGGAACCAGAGTTTATGAAGCGGTAGAAGCGGCCGGCGGGTTTACGGAAAAAGCGGATACAAGAAACACGAACCTGGCGACCCCATTGCAAGATGGTATGAAACTATATATTCCGAATAAAAAAGAAGTGGAAGAAGATCAGAAAAATACGGGCGAAGAACCGGGAAGCAGGTACATCAACGGAAACCTGTCACCGAATGCCGCCGCATCCGTCGACGAAAAATCCAACTTGATTAACATCAACACGGCCGATGTAGCGGAACTTCAGAAACTCACAGGTGTGGGGCCATCTACAGCAGCAAAAATAATTACCTACAGGCAAGAATATGGAAGATTCGGCAGCACGGAAGAATTGATGAATGTAAGCGGCATCGGTGAAAAAACCTACGAAAAGCTGAAAAACGCTATCACCGTCGAATAAGAAACCTACTGTTTGCCCACACTATTTATGAGGTGAGGCAATGTTTAGTCAACGAAAGAGCTTTTGGAAGAGCAGATGGTTTTTGTTAACGATGGTGGTATTCCTTTCGGCAGGATACTGGTTCAGCCAGACAGGCAGATTTACTCCCGGCGCGTCGGAGACCGAAGGAGAGGAAGTGAACCAGAGAATTGATACGGAAACCCCGGATGAAAATACCGTTTCTTCTCCCGTTGTGAATGAGGATGGAACCCACTCATCACAAGAGGAAGAGGCTGATAAGAAGGATTTCTTCCTAATCAAAGAAGTGGATGGAACAATCGAAGTTTATTATTACCAAGGGGAAGGGGACCCGGTCTTCGTCAGAAATGCGGATATTGAATTCGGATTGCTCAGCGAGGGAGATCAGGACATGTTCGCTGAAGGGATTATCGCAGAAACCGAAGAAGAGCTGGACGAAATTCTTCAGGATTTCGGGAGTTGAGATAGATGGAAAAGAATCATTTCAAACTCAGACTGCCTTCGGTCCTTCTTTTAATTCTCTCGCTGGCCCTCTTCACCGGAACAGGCTTCCTGTTTAACAGCATACCTGACCAGATCAGAATTTTTGCAGACGAGACGAAGGTCATCAACCTTCCTCTCAAAGAAGTCACCATAAAAGTACTCCCGGAAGTGAAAGTAATTCCCGGCGGCCAGTCGGTGGGGGTAAAGATGGATGTAAAAGGGGTTCTTGTAGTGGGTCTTGAGGAAATTCTCACTACTACCGGGCAGAGGGTTAATCCGGGATTGAAATCCGGCCTGGAAATCGGAGACAGCATTCTCGCAATCAACAATCAATCCGTGGACAGCCCGGAGGAAGTGAGAGATGTGGTCAATGATCAAAAGGGACAAATTCGATTGAAGGTGAGCCGCCGGGGTGAAATTCTCTATTTTCGGATCCTCCCCGTGAAAGCAAAGGATGATGGTCTATACAAAATCGGGGTTTGGGTTAGAGACAAAACGGCAGGTTTGGGAACTCTCACCTACTATGACCCATCAAGCAAGTCCTTTGGTGCATTGGGACATGCTATAACGGACCCGGACACAGGCCATGTACTTCCTGTTGAAACCGGTCAATTGCTAAGCGCCAGTGTGGAGTCCGTAAAACAGGGAACTGCCGGGATTCCGGGAGAAATAAGGGGTATTTTCTATGAAGCCGATAAACCTCTGGGGGATCTGTCGATCAACACCAACTATGGTATATTCGGATCTTTTTATAAATCCGCATCCAACCCCTATTACCCGCAACCGATTTCCATCGGTTATCAAAATCAGGTAGAAGAAGGACCCGCATGGCTGTTAACCACAGTAGATGGCAATACGATGGAAAAGTACCACATCAATATCGACAAGGTGAGCCGTCAGACAAAGCCGGGCACAAAGAGTATGGTCATTTCCGTGACGGACCCAAGGCTACTGAAGAAAACCGGGGGAATCGTACAAGGAATGAGCGGCAGTCCCATCATCCAGAACGATAGGTTAATCGGTGCGGTCACCCATGTTTTTGTCAACGATCCTCTGAAGGGATATGGCATATTTATTGAATGGATGATCCAGCAAACAGAGCAGATGTCGAATGTTGACTAAATTTACTGAAGATTATGATAACATTTACCTTGCAAGTATGGAAAAATTTTAATACTATAAAGAAGGAAATGTAAGAAGAGATATAAAAATGTGTGTTTCCGTCACAAAAGGAGGAACAGATGAGCAAGGTTAAAGTTGGTATCGCTGATGACAACAAGGACTTCTGCAACATACTTGTCGACTTTTTTGAAATGCAGGAAGACATCGATGTGATATTTAAAGCCAGTGATGGCATGCAGACAGTGGATGCCGTTCTGCGAGAGAAGCCGGATGTTCTCATATTGGACATGATTATGCCTTATCTGGATGGGTTAGGGGTCCTGGAAAAACTCAACGCTGTAGACCTGGATCCGATGCCCAGAGTAATCATGCTTTCAGCTGTAGGCCAGGAGGCCATCACCCAGAGAGCCATCAATCTGGGAGCAGAGTATTATGTTGTTAAGCCTTTTGATTTGAGCATTCTGGCAAAGCGTATCCAACAGTTATCAGGCACTTCTGAGCCATCCGCGCCGAAAAAGAAGAACAATGCGGTGAAATCCGTACTGCTCGAATGCGAAAGCAAGAAAAACGATTTGGAGATGGATATCACCAACGTAATCCATGAGGTAGGGGTACCGGCTCATATTAAGGGATATCAATATCTAAGGGATGCTATCACCATGGTGGTGGAAGATATGGACCTGTTGGGAGCGGTTACAAAAGAGCTCTACCCGGCCATCGCAAAGAGAAATAGTACAACCCCCAGCCGGGTAGAAAGGGCCATACGCCATGCGATCGAAGTGGCATGGAACCGGGGCCGAATTGAGACCATTAACAGCCTCTTCGGCTATACGGTCCACAATGACAAGGGAAAGCCTACCAACAGCGAGTTCATAGCCATCATAGCCGACAGGCTGCGTCTGGAGAGAAAAGCAAGCTGAAGAAAAAGGATAAATAAAGTACTTTTGACGGCGGGAAACAACATATTTCCCGCTGTTTTTTTATTATAATTTGCAATCATCGGCGTGTCCGTATCAGACCAAGGAGTGAGACCCATGAAGAGCTTTTCTCATCTTTTACTGATCCCCTTTACTTTAATCATTTTCTTTTCTGTATTTTCCGGATTCACACCGGCTTCAGATACAATGCTGGTTGAAGAACTCGTTCACCGACGGGCAGAAATCCTCCAGGCTGTATTCTTTCGTGAAATGGAACCGGAGAAAGGGGAGCAGTTGCTGTATGAAATTTTGACGCAGCCTCTCTTGGCCTCCGACGTGAGAAATATACGGAATTCCACAGATACAGATCTGGATTCCGTCAAGGATATGGAAATACTAATGTTAGAGCAAACATCCGGCCTTTACGGCAATAAGTCTTACCGAGGTCAGATTCTGTGGCATATGAAAGGAGCCAATGGTGAATATATCCAAACTGTGGAATATATCATCGTGCTGAAAAAATCCCTTGGTGAGTACAAGCTTTCGGAGTTTTCGCCAGTGGAACGATAAGGAACTCATGAGGCAGGTTTCGAAAAAAACGAACAATTTGGTTTATCTTTCCTCAAAGAATGGTATAATAATTTGACCTATATATTGAAATGAACGAGGAGGGTGGACTTTTGAGAGAAGTATATCTGGATTACTCAGCAACTACACCGGTCAAACAGCAAGTTCTGGAAGAAATGCTTCCCTATTTCAGCGAGAAGTTTGGCAATCCCTCCAGCCTGTATGCGAAAGGCTTTGAGGCAAAAGACGCTTTAATGCAGGCAAGAATTAGGGTTGCCGAATTGATTGGTGCTTCTGATAGAGAAATTTACTTTACATCCGGAGGGACCGAGGCGGATAACTGGGCCGTCATAGGTGCTGCCAAGTCCCGCAAGGGAAAGGGAAATCACATTATCACAACGAAGATTGAGCATCATGCGCTCCTTCACACCTGTCAGCAGCTGGAAAAGGAAGGTTATGAGGTAACCTATCTTCCGGTGGACAAAGATGGCTTGATCTCTTTAGAGCAGCTCCTGAGTGCAATTACCGATAAGACGATTCTAATCAGTATCATGTTTGCCAACAATGAAGTGGGATCCATACAGCCTGTAAAGGAGATTTCCGCTATTGCACGGGAACGTGGCATACTATTCCATAGCGATGCCGTACAGGCTCTTGGAAATGTACCGATTGATGTAAAAGATCTAGGAGTGGACATGCTTTCTGTTTCCGGTCATAAGATTTACGGGCCAAAAGGAATCGGCGCCCTCTATATTCGAAAGGGGCTTACCATCGGCAACCTACTCCACGGCGGAGCCCAGGAGTACAAAAAAAGAGCGGGGACGGAAAACCTGCCGGGTATCGTAGGCTTCGGAAAAGCTGCACAACTGGCCAGCCAGGGCTTGGACTCCCATATAGAGAATATTTCACGTCTGCGGGATTACTTCCTTTCCCAGCTACAGAAAAACATTCCGGATATTGATGTAAACGGAGGCATGGAGCACCGTCTTCCCGGGAATCTGAATCTGGTGTTCCATTTTATCGAGGGAGAAGCGATGATTCTCTATATGGACCTACATGGAATTTATGCCTCCACAGGCTCCGCTTGTTCCTCCGCCAGCTTTTCTGCTTCTCACGTGCTTGCAGCCATGG
>CAYOYO010000113.1:0-6109 GCA_964408195.1 uncultured Oscillospiraceae bacterium
TTACTATTCCAACTTTGGCGAGCATTTTTTTACTCGTTTTGCTTCGGAACTCAGGCTATCAGCAAACCCATTCAGCGTCAACCCCAGTTCATTAATATTGTGATCATTATTTTCTGTACCGCAATTTAACTTATTATTTAACACATTTCGACAAGCCACGGGGACAGACCCTTTAGCTGGTTCTATATGATGTTATCTTTTGTCCTGGATTAGTCTGAAATACAGCTCATAAGCTGGCCCAAACCAGCCAAATAGGGTGTATATGGGAAAATTGAAAGTATAATACCCTATTTTCTGGTGAAATGTAGGCCCACATATCCATCTGTTTGAGTAATATAGGCCTATATTCCTGAAAAATTATGGGTTTTGACACTGCCGAAACCATTAAATAAGGTTATTTTACTTAACGTGAGACCGTTTGAACTCTATATTCTTAGAAGTGGCAGAAAACGCAGGTGACAGTTTAAATCAAAACATTTGCCAAAAGGTCTGTCCCCGTGGCCGGAAAACCTGACAAAGGGTCTGTCCCCGTGGCTGGGTGATAGTTGCAATTTTAGATTTGCTGTGATAATCTGTCCTTTATGGAAACCATAATGAAGAATAAAATCAAGGGGCATATTGCTGCCTCTGTCAGCATTTTAATATGGGGGATTACGTTTATCTCCACGAAGGTACTCCTTGAGGATTTCACCCCCATCGAAATCCTCTTTTATCGTTTTATCTTCGCCTATTTGCTGCTATTTCTCCTCTCCCCCAAAGTCATCCGACCTAATAGGGATAAGTCGGAGCTGCTTTATGCCGTTGCCGGCTTATGCGGAGTAACTTTTTATTTCCTGTTTCAAAACATTGGGCTTACCTACACACTGGCCTCCAATGCGGGTGTAATCGTGGCAGTGGCCCCAATGTTCACGGCTATCGTATCTTACTTTCTCATAAGCCGTACAAGCCTGCACCGGAATTTTATCATTGGATTCTTCATCACCATAACAGGAGTAATATTGATCAGTTTCAATGGTAACTTCGTGTTAAAACTGAATCCTTTAGGCGATATCCTGATGGTTCTGGCCGCCTTATCCTGGGCCTTTTACTGCAACATCCTGGTCCTGATCGACAACAAAGAGCTTTCTCTCATCCAACAGACGCGAAAAGTTTTTTTCTATGGACTGCTGTTCATGACGCCGGCCCTTTTTTCCGGAGAGGTCCAACCGGACCTTAGTCAATTTTCCGACCCTGCCAACTTGGCGAACTTGCTGTTCCTGGCGTTGGCGGCCTCAGCCCTTTCTTTTCTCACCTGGAATTTTGCCGTTGGCGTTCTCGGCTCCGTTAAAACTGCAACCTATATCTATTTCAGCCCCATCATCACCGTCATCGCTTCTGTCATCGTGCTTCGGGAACCCATTACCTGGGTCTCCCTGTCAGGAACGGCCTTGATTATCCTGGGTCTTGTGATATCAGAAAGAAAAAGCAGGACAAAAGCCCTGCCGGATAACCGGGATTAACCCGCTACCCATTCCTTGATTCTCTCAAAGGAAGCTTCACTGATTACATGCTCGATACGGCAGGCGTCTTCGTCCGCTGTTTTTTCATCTACCCCCAAGGCTCGTATCAGATAGTCTGCAATGAGCCGGTGCCTTTCGTAGATGCTGTTTGCCCGGACGCGTCCCTTTTCCGTCAACCGGATGTCGCCGTTTTTTTCCATGGAGATATAGCCGTTTTCTTTCAGAATGCCCATGGCCCTGCTTATGCTGGGTTTGGAATAATCCAGTTCCGTAGCAATGTCTATCGAGCGCACGGTTCCGTTCTTTTTCTCCAGCAGCAAGATGGTTTCCAGGTAGTTCTCCCCGGATTCGTGGATGCCCATGCTCCGCTCCTTTCCAAAATGTCTGCCCCCTTATCCCGCAAGGGTGTGTTCTACGAAAATTTTAATGCCGATGATGACCAGAATGCAGCCTCCCAGAATCTCCGCTTTATCCTTCATGAAGAAGCCAAATCTCTTGCCAACCGGCACCCCCAGCATACAGCAAATGAAGGTGACGGTGCCGATGAACCCCACAGCTGCGAAGATGTTGGTATCGATAACGGCGAAACTGATTCCCACCGCAAAGGCGTCAATGCTCGTGGCAACCCCCTGGATCAAGAGATCCTTCACCGTGCAGTAGGTTTTACAATTTTCCTTTTCCGGGTTTTTCATCTCTTTGATGGCGCCTACAATCATGGTTCCACCGATGAAGCACAACAAAACCAACGCAATCCAGTGGTCGAGAAATGCCACCGCATCGCTTACCGTTCTGCCGGCAAAATAACCGATGAGAGGCATCAGGGCCTGGAAGACACCAAAGGTCAACGCTGTGTTGAATGCCTCTTTGAACCCCGCCTTTTTATAGCAGATACCGTTGGAAACGGAAACAGCAAATGCGTCCATTGCCAACCCCAACGCTATAAAAAACAGCGTGAAATATCCCATAAAAGTCTCCCTTAAATCCCGGCTTCCGGATTCAGGCTCCGCATGGCCAGAATCGTCCGGCTGATCAGATCATCCAGCTCCCAGCCCAGCATCTCCGCACCCTGCTGTATGATTTCCCGGGAGCAGCCTGCGGCAAAGGCAGGGGTCTTGTACTTTTTCTTGACGGATTTCAGCTCAAGATCGTCCACGCTCCTGGATGGACGCATGATGGCAACGGCTCCGATGAGGCCGGTGAGCTCGTCCGTGGCAAAGAGGATCTTTTCCATGACCTCCTTTGGCTCAATTTCGACTCCGGTGCAGCCCCAACCGTGACTCATGGCGGCACGGATCAATGCTTCGTCCAGGTCCAGCTCTTCCATAAGCTGTCTGCCTTTCACGCAATGCTCCTCAGGAAATTCCTCAAAATCCAGGTCATGAAGAAGTCCCACCACCCGCCAGAACTCTTCTCTTTCCGGATCGTATTCCTTTGCAAAATATCCAAGTACCCCGGAGACGATTTCTCCGTGCTTCAAGTGGAATTCTTCCTTATTATATTTCTGCAGAATCTCACGGGCCTGATCCATTGTGGGTGTATAACTCATAACTGTGGGTTCCTTTCTTTAAGTCCTATTGTAAGGCTTCCCCGGGGATAACCGTTGTTCTTATTCTACTGCAATTGCGGAGTTCTGTAAACGCAAATCCACCGAGTAATCGGAAGCCTTTTACCTCTTTTCCGGGTTTATCAACAGGTCCCGGACCACTTGGCCGGCAATGGCCAAGCCGGCGGCAGGGGGTACGAAGGCGTTGCTTCCCGGAACCGGACGGCCTTCCTCCACACTCCCGGAGGGTTTCGTGGGCGTTTCCCTGGAATAGACCACTATCAGGCGATCCACTCCGCGGGCCCGCAACTCCTTGCGCATGACCTTTGCCAGAGGACAGACGGAGGTGTTATAGATATCGTCTATCAGGAAAGCTGTCGGATCCATTTTGTTGCCGGCGCCCATAGAACTGATGATTGGTACATTTGCGGCTTTTGCCCTTAGGACTAATTCTATCTTCGCAGTAACCGTGTCGATGGCATCTACGACATAATCATAGACGGCAAGATCCACGGTATCGGCTGTAGCCGGCTCATAGAAAAGTCTATATGCATTCACTGACGCGCCCGGATTGATGTCTAAGACTCGCTCTTTGGCCACATCCACCTTGTATTGTCCGATGGTCTTATGGGTTGCGATAATCTGGCGGTTCAGGTTGGACAAGCAGATCACATCGCTGTCAAATAGATCCAGATTCCCTACGCCGCTTCGGGCAAGAGCTTCCGTTACATACCCCCCCACACCTCCGATGCCGAATATGGCGACTCTGGCCTTTGCCAGCCGCTGGACCCCCTCTTTTCCGATCAGTAACTCTGTTCTCGAAAATTGTGTTGCCATCCTTGTTTCCCTCTCGTGTTTTTTCTCCCCAAGTGTTCAAAATTTTCGGTTGTTTGGAATTGATCGGGGAAAAACGGTATTGTTTGTGCAAAATTTTCGGTTATGCAGCTCATTCAGTAATTTAATTGCATTTTACCGCACACAAGTGGAAATTTTGCACAGAATCAGCGATTAAAACTCATTAACCTGTATAAAATTGGAAATTTTGCACGTCTCATCCCATAATAGCCTACATAGCTTGATAGCTATGATTCACCTCAGTGATACGGTTTAAACCTTCGAAGCCGCAGGGCGTTTGTCACCACGGAAACCGAGCTTAAGGACATGGCGGCGGCGGCAAACATGGGGTTCAGAAGCGGGCCGCCGAAGAGATACAGCAGACCTGCCGCCATGGGAATGCCGGCCACATTGTAACCAAATGCCCAGAAAAGGTTCTGCTTAATATTGCGTATGGTGCTCTTGCTTAAGAGGATGGCTGCGGGCACATCCATCAGGTCGCTTCGCATCAGGACGATATCGGCGGATTCCATGGCTACATCCGTTCCGGAGCCGATAGCAATGCCGATATCCGCTTCTCTGATCGCCGGCGCGTCGTTTACCCCGTCCCCGGTCATGGCTACCACATGGCCCGCCTGTTTCAGCGCTCTTACTATCTTCAGCTTGTGCCTTGGCGAAACCCTGGCATAAACCGATATTTTTTCTACCTGCTCGGCAAACTCATCGTCGGACATCGCGTCCAGGTCACGGCCCGTAAGGACTTCGCCGCCCATGGAAAGGATATTCAGTTCCCTGGCAATGGCACGGGCGGTAAGTTTGTGATCACCGGTGATCATGACCACTTTTATGCCGGCCCTGCGGCAGGTCAGCACTGCCTTGACAGCAGCCGGCCTGGGAGGATCGATCATACCGGCCATGCCGAGAAAAATAAGTCTTTGCTCCACACTTTCTTCTGAAAATTCCGTAGTATGGGCGGGCAGTTCCCGGTAAGCAAAGGCTATAACCCGCAACGCTTGATCAGCAAGTCCGGAATTCCGGTTCAGTATTTCCTCCTTTTCCCGTTTTGAAAGAGGTACAGCCAGCCCTCCCTTTAAGCTGTGAGTGCACAGGTCCAGGATTACATCCGGCGCGCCTTTTACATAAACCGCCAGTTCACCGCCAGGTTGGCGGTATAACATGCTCATGCGCTTGCGATCGGAATCAAAGGGAATTTCGGCCTCCCTGATCTCTTTCATTTCCAGCCTTTCCCGCCACAAACCGGCTTTGGCGGCCATAACCATAAGCGCTCCCTCGGTGGGGTCTCCCAGGATAGACCACTCCCTGGCAGGCCGGCCTCTGGCCACACCCCGGAAAAGTCCTTTGACGCTGACCTTGCCGCGCTCCAGAACAGAGTTGTTGCAGAGAGCGGCAGCTTTCATCATTAAATTAAAATGTTGATCCTGCTTGTCCAGCCCGCCTGTAAATTCACCCTTGGGGTCGTATCCTTCACCCGTCACATCTATGCTCCGCTCATTAATGATAATTTTTCGCACGGTCATCTCGTTCTGTGTAAGGGTCCCGGTTTTATCCGAACAAATTACCGTTGAACAGCCCAGGGTTTCCACCGCCGGCAGCTTGCGGATAACGGCCTGGCGCTTGATCATCCGCTGCACGCCCAGGGCCAGGGACACGGTTACTATGGCGGGCAGGCCTTCCGGTATGGCGGCGACAGCCAGGCTGACCCCGGCCAAAAACATCTGGTAGGCTTCCTCCCCTCTCATTATCCCCAACAAGACTACCACGGCGCAGATGAAAAGACAAAAGGCCACCAGCCACCGGCCCAAATGGGCCAGACGATGCTGCAGTGGTGTCTCCACCCGGGCCGCCTCCTGGATCATGCCGGCAATCTGGCCCATTTCGGTAGCCATACCGGTGTGCGCCACAACACCGCGGCCCCGCCCTCTGGTAACGACTGTGCCCAGGTAGGCCATATTCGAGGCGTCGCCCGGCGATAAGCCGTACGCGGGCAGGGCGCCCGGCAGCTTTAATACCGGCAGGGATTCGCCGGTAAGAGCTGATTCCTCTATTTCAAGACTGGATGTTTGCAGCAGCCGCAGGTCGGCCGGGACCCGGTCGCCTTCCTCCAGGAGGACAATATCGCCCGGGACCAGGGCCGCAGCCTGTAATTTGCGCTCCTGGCCGTTCCTGATTACCCTCGCTTCCGGCGACGTCAGTTTCTTCAGCGCTTCCAGGG
>CAYOYO010000114.1:0-6042 GCA_964408195.1 uncultured Oscillospiraceae bacterium
CGGGCCCTGAGCACCGGTTCAATGTCCGCCCAGTCTCCGAATAGGATACGATCTCCACAGCCAAAGGAACGGCAGTTCTGAAAAGCTACAGGCTGCCGTTCTTTTAAATACACTTTTACAGGTGTGCTGTTTTTTGCATCGCTGATGATGCGGATAATATCCTTGGTATCCATGGCAAAATTCCCATACTGCTTTGCTCTGCCCCCGGGGGGACTCATATCAAAATCCTTCTTCTATTTTTATGCAGTATGGGCATGTCTTATACGTTGCATACTTCTCGCTGCCGTCTTTCCTCATTTAGATAGCCTTCCATGAGATTGAGCAGATGAAGGTAATCGATGGGTTTCTTCTCGAAAACATCAATTCCCGCGTTCAGGGCATCGCTTTCCTTTTCCGCCTCATCACTGGCCGTCAGTGCAAGGATTCTAACCTTATGTGAATCGGGGTGATCCGATTCACGGATCGTTTTTGCCGCTTCCAATCCATCCATTTCAGGCATATGAAGATCCATGAGGATCATTTGTATGGAGCCGGGAGGTGAACTGCGAAAACGGTTTAAGGCCTCTCTTCCGTTTTGAGCCGTCAGGATACCGATCCCTGTAGCCGCGAGCATAGTTGTCGTAATTTCAAGCATATCCTGATTGTCTTCCGCAATCAGGACGCATTTTCCTCGGAAGTTATAATTCTTCAGTGTGAACTGATTCCTGTTTGGGGACTCAACGTTCCTCTTTTCCATGGATGTTCGATAATTCTCCTTCTGCAATTCAGGGATTCCGAAAGGAATCCGGACAGAAAAAGTAGTTCCCGCTTTTGGGTGACTTACAACATCAACATCCCCATTCATCAGCGTGACTAAATTCTTTGTAATGAATAAGCCCAGCCCGGTAGACTCCCGACTGCATTCACCGTCCTCCGTCGCCAAGGCATAGGGCTCGAACATGGTTTTCATAAATTCCTCGCTCATACCGATCCCGGAATCACTCACCTTCATCTCCAGGATCAGACTGCTTTTTGATTTTGGCCGTTGGTTAAACTCCAGCGTCACCGATCCTCCTACCGCGGTATATTTATTGGCGTTGCTCAACAGGTTTGTCAGGATCTGATTCAGGTGGAGAAAATCGCCCACAAGCTGGTCCTGATAAACATGATTGCACACAATCTCAAAATGTTGGTGCTTTTTTTGGAAATGAGGGATTAGGAGCTGATTGAGAAATTCAATGACTTTTTCCAGGCTAAAAGCTTCCCGGCGTATGGACATTTTGCCATTCACGATTTTAGAATAATCCAAAGCGTCATTGACCATGGAAAGCAGATAACTCGATGCGGTTTCGATCCTGCTGAGACGATCTTTTACCTTTTCTCTGTCCTCCAACTCCGACCAGGCAAGGGATGTCATCCCCATGATGGTGCTGAGAGGGGTTTTGAAATCGTGACAAAAAACATAGAACAGACCTTTTTTCTCTTCATCTACCATAGACTCCATACATCCATCCTCCGGTCAATATAAGGAATGTGTAAAGGATACCACACAGGATCATCGAATCTTGTCAAATCTAGTCAGACATCATTATGGATTATTGAATGGTGTGATTTACAGAGTTGCATGCAAATCATTATATCACTGTCCTATAAAATGTAAACAAAAAAAACCGGAGTCCGCATTGCGGTCTCCGACCTTGATTATAAGGGATTTCGGTAAGTCTCCCTTTCGTTTCGATGCTTCTGAGGATTATAAATATCAAGCCTTATTTGTCATCTTCCACTTCTTCCAACAGGATTTTATCCAAGAAGGAGCCTCTGGCCTCTCGTTTGATGAGCCGGATATAGTCGATGTGCATAGGCTCGTATCCCTTCATCTTCACCAGACAATCCAGAGCTTCATATGCATCCGCGATTTCTTCTTCAAGTCCGCCGGTGCGGAATTCCTCAATCTCTTCAACAACTTTGTCAACCAGAGCGTGAAAATATTCATCCTCGCCGAGTATACGAGAAGTCTGTTTTCTGCCGCTCTCTTCGATGAGCTGAGGAATCTTGTCCCGTACCAGCTTGTTGTATGACATCTTCACAAACTTCACCTCCTGATGGTAATTCCATTAATAGGCTTTTTAAGAGCCTCGGATTCTTTGGGTTTCCCCTCATTTCTCAAGAAAACTCTGGGGAATTGGCCACACCTAAATTATACATTCTGCAGAAAGAAAATCAACGCACATATTTTTTTCTCCCGAATAATATGTGAAGATATAAGGAGGCCACCCTATGAACGAACACTATCCATTTGTAAATCCGCCGCTTCCCTATGCCTATGATGCCTTGGAGCCGTTTATCGATACAAAAACCATGCATCTGCATCATGACAGGCATCTGCAGACATATGTAGACAATCTCAACAAAGCCCTGCAAGATTATCCCGCATTGCACAACCGATCTCTGGAACAGCTGCTGACCAATATAGGCAATCTGCCCATCGAAATACAGATACCCGTCAAAAACAACGGCGGAGGTGTGTACAACCATATTTCTTATTTCAACAGCATGACAAATTCCCCATCACGGTCCCAAGCCGGAGATTTGTATCAGGCTGTTGTAAGAGATTTCGGGTCTGCTGAGCAGTTTATATTCGAGCTGAAGAACCATGCCCTGTCTGTTTTCGGCTCCGGGTATGCATGGGTGGTTGCCGATGAAAACGGCAAGCTGCGAATCATAACAACGGCAAATCAGGACACGCCGGTCACCCTGTTTTTATGCCCGATTGTAACCATCGACCTGTGGGAACATGCATATTATCTGAAACACTACAATCAACGGGCAGCGTACATCGATGATTGGTTCGGTGTTGTAAACTGGGTATATGCCGACGAATTATATAAAAAATGCAATTTGACCTCCGTTGCTTTCCGGTGGAGAATTTAATGATGGATTAGTCTGTTTTACAAATATAGATTGCAGAACGCTTGCCGGTATTGATGATTTTGATGTTGCTGAAGTGACGGATTAACTCATTCCTGACGCTTCCTATGAAGTTAAAATAGTCTCCGCCTTCCAGCCATTCTGCAATGTCACTGATCAGGGAACGGTGTTCGTTATAGTCTAACAATACAACGGCATGCTTTGCCACTCTTTTCATCTCTTCGTAAAGAATCTGCCTCTCGTCCGGCATCAGCCCATGGGCCACGTAGGAGGTTATTGCTATATCAAGGCTTTTTTCTCCGAACGGGAGTCCGTTCAGGACATCGCCATGTAGAAACCGGATTGACGGTTTCTCCGGTTCTGCTTTTCCCGATTTTTTCCCGGCAACCGCCAACATAGCTTCGGCTGGATCCAGTCCTGTCACTTCCAGGCCATATTCCTGAAGCACCCTGCATAGTGCTCCCGTACCGCATCCTATGTCGATGATGCTTTGATAGGCGGAAAAATCCAATTCCTCTTTGATATGATTCAAAATGCTGCGGTAGTTCCCCACTTGCCAATTAAAAAAAATGCCGTAAACTCCTGCTATTTTATTGAATAGAAATGGCTTTTTTCCCATCCTCAATTCCCTTCTTCTGCGTTCTTTGCTCCCAACCGACTTGGGACTGCAAAGTTCTCCGTATGGAAATGGTACTTGCAATCACGACAGCTGTCAAGCATCCGTTGTCTAATGCCAAACGGAATACGAACTGTCTTCCATGCAAACCCAATATATCCAACGTGAAAATATGGTACGCATCACACTCTGGGGCGGTATCCGCTTCATGGCAATCATGATGGACACGATCGCCGCATTGTCAGAAAATAATAAGGAGGATTAAATGAAATGAAACAAAGCGTATATAAAACAGAAGCGGCACGCGATGCGTTTCGGGCTCATTATAACCATGTGCTTTGCCGGTTTCCCTTTGAACAGAACTACATCAACACCGATTCTACAGGCCTTTCAGCACGTATTACTACAGGTGTTTATCTCCAGAATTTTACCATATCTTTTTTGTTCTCTATGTTATAAGCAACAAGTTTATGTAACAGATCAAAATCCACCGGATCCGTCCATTTGATTCGAAACAGCTCCTGTGTATGGGAGTATCCGGCTTCCTCAATTTCCTTTTCAAAAAGACGAACGACGATTGCCTCAGGCGCCACAGCTATATGAGCCTTAGCAATACTAAAGCCGATGATAAACGTTCCATGGTCAGTGAACATCGGTTGATTCCACTTGATTTCTTCTTTCAGCTGAGGAAAGGTCTTTTTTAGATCGGTGAGGATGCCTTCCATTCGACCTCTTTTATCCGGATCCCCAATACTGTTAATAAACATTTGAAAATCATTCATCCCATCCACTCATTTCTGATTTTTTCTGGCCATACAACCTCGGCTTATACAAAAACTATCTGAATCGCTTTGTCATGTCCATTTCTTTGTTATTGCTTTTATTCCCATGGAGTCATGATTTTACATATTCGCTCTCCACCCCCTGGCATCAGTACCACAATCTCCATATCTTCCATATAAGAAAAGGTAACCGCAAAAACCTATAATTATAATTGATTTAATAGGTCTAATGTCATTATAATCTAGCTTGTCTAAGCCTATCTCCTCCTGTTGGGAGCGAGGTTCTGGCCTTCTGCCCTGAATCTGACAATTTTGCGGATTCAGTCCGTTGGAAACGGTTTATTTAGCGAGAACTGCCCTGTTCCTTTCGAAGTTTTATAACTGGATAGTTCTTCTTTAAATGCTTCATTCATTTTTATCCCCGTTATCTTTCAGCACTTTTAAAAGTCTAAGCAGCTCTAAAACATCTTCTTTTGGAGTCGCCCACGAGGTCACAAATCTTGCTTCCATATTATTTTCATCAAAAGGGTGTTCCGCTTCATAGTAACAGAGCTTTGAGAGTTTGCTGTGAACGCTATTGGGGAGTATCGTAAAGATTAAATTTGTCGATGGATTTGTTACGAGCTCATATCCAAGTTCTACAATACCTTTTTTTAAGATAGCGGCCATCTCATTGGTGTGTTTTGCTATTTCAAAATAGAGATCTTCCTCAAATAATGCTTTAAACTGAACACCCAACAGTCTACCTTTTGCCAGAAGAGCGCCTCTTTGCTTGATTGAAAACCTCATATTCCCTTTTAGCTGGCTATTTGTTATAACCAAAGCCTCTCCAAAAAGGATGCCATTTTTGGTACCGCCAATGGAGAAGGCATCTGTTATATCGGCGATATCTTCAATCGTCATGTCGTTATCCTTACACGTAAGAGCATTGGCAAGTCTTGCCCCGTCCAAGTAAAGATAAAGTCCGTATTTGCCGCAAGTTTTTCTTATATTCTCCAACATCGATTTTGTGTAAATTGTGCCCGTTTCCGTTGCATTTGACAGATATACCAATTTGGGCAATACCCAATGCTCGTCGGCATGCTTTAAAACCGCAGCATCGATCATTTCTGTGGTCAATAAGCCATCCCTTGATTCCATTTCGATTATTTTATGACCGGTAGCTTCTATGGCTCCCGTCTCATGTACGGATATATGTCCGAGTTCCGTTGCGATAACAGCCTCGTAAGGCCTTAAAAAATGAGCCATCGCTATTGTATTCGTTTGCGTTCCTGTAACTAAAAAATGGACATCCGCATCCGGCTTATTGATTCTTTTTTTAATTAGCTGAGTCGCTTCATAAGTGATATCATCGACACCGTAACCTACATGCTGCTCCATATTTGTTTTTACCAGGGCATTCAGTACTTTCTCGTGGGCTCCTTCTGAGTAATCATTCATAAAATAAAGCATATTGGCTCTCCTAATTTATTTTTTTGTTCTTCATTTGACTTGATGGATGTCTTTTCTTCTAATACCAAATTAACTCATCAATACATTTTTCGCAAGCTGATTATGGTACCGGGTATAGCGCTGCTGTTAGAGGGTTTCACTTTTTCACGGAAAGTCACCGATTTGCTCTGGGTGTCGCTGTGAAGATGTTGCGGTAGAAATGAACAACACAGCGTTGGTATTTCGCCTCAGGAAAACGAGAGGTTATAAAGTTAATCGCGTATATTGTCTAACCCGACGATTTTA
>CAYOYO010000115.1:0-5955 GCA_964408195.1 uncultured Oscillospiraceae bacterium
TCCCTGTGAGGCTGCTTTGAGCCCACCTGAGATACCCTTCGACGGGTGAAGAATCCAGGCCGTAGCTTCTCGCCAACTGTTCCCTGGCTTCCTCAGACAAGCGGAGGTTCCCTGCAGTGGTGTTCTGTACATAATCACCGGGCATAAGCCGGATGAGACCATAAATCACCAGGGAGAGGACAAACAATACAAGGACTCCGATTAAGATTCTCTTTATAATGTATGCTCTGATCTCTTTTTCCTTTCTTTCAGCGAGAACGAAAAACATTACAGCCCATATTTTATCACCCGTGCGTGCCCCTTGCAATCTCTTCCAGCTTTGCTGTTATAAAATTGTCGGTTTCAATAGACATATCCTGAATGCTTCCCATGAGACTGCGGAGTTTTTCCATCCTGAATTCCAGATTTCGGTATGTCAGATTCAGTTCTGCCTGGACATTTAATTTAATTCTCTGTATTTCCTGTTCCTTCTCAAAGATACTGTTTTCCCTGCAAAGCAGTTCTTTTCGTAGCCCGTCGATTTCTCTTCTGTTCTCTTCGAGCTGCTGCTGCAGGCAGGTATTTTCCTGCTGAAGAGTTTCATCACTGCGGATATGCTTAAGTTCGTCAAGTGCCGCATCCTGATTTGCCCGGACTACCAACAGATTGGCAATCTCAGCTTTGTAACGAATCAGAAGCTCTTCTTTTTGTTGCAGAGTCTCTTTCAGTTGTTCCAACATCCTCTTTTCCTGCTGTGCCTCCTGTCTGACGGCAGAAATTCCTTCGGCAAATGCCGCATTTTTTTCCTCAAAGGCCTTTTGCATGGAATGACAGTTTTTTTTCAGATAATCGATGATGCGATCCACTTCTCCTGTATTGTAGCTACCGAAGAGATTCTTTTTTAATGCAACCTCCTCACCGGCAAATCCGAAGCCTTCCCGTAGCTCTCTCAACTCTGTTTCAGCCATTTTATACCTCCTATTTTGAAAATGTAAGGATTGATCCCACAATAAGACCAAAACGCTCCGCACTGCCGCTTTTCATTTCCAGCACAGAGTGGCAGCCTCTCATCGTCTTTCCCACGGACCAGGGCTTTTGGGATCTGTCAATGCGGAGCACTCTCTTTTCCAGGGTCAGATAGACCACATCGATGGGGTAGGACATAAACATGCAGTGAATCCCTCTGCAGGGCGAGAGCAGCAGTCCTTCTTCTTCTTCCAGATTTCTTCCTACGAGGCCCCGAAGACGTGTAAAAAAGCCTTCTGCCACATACACCCGGATTTTATTCCCGCCACTGGTTATCACGGTGGTTTTTCGCATGATTCCTCCTTATAACATGGTTTCCATAATGTTGACCACTGACGGTCCCATCAGGATGATGAAGAGAACGGGAAATATGAAGGCTACAATGGGAATCATGATTTTTACCGGAGCCTTCATTGCCTTCTCCCTGGCTGCCTGCTTCCGCGCATCCCTCAGTTTTCCCGCCTGTGTTGTTAAAAGATTCCGGATGGGAATACCGTATTTTTCAGCCTGTATCATGGAGGCGGCAAAGGTCTTTAATTCCCCGATGTCATTGCGTTCTGCCAAGTGCTGGAAAGCATCTTTTCTGGATTTCCCGTATTGGATTTCTCGGATGGCGGTCCGGAGTTCCTCCGCCATGAGATTGGTTTTTTTTTCGGCAATTCGCACTACGGCTCCATCAAGACTCAACCCCGCCTCTACGCACACCGAGAGCATGTCCATGAGATCGGGCATAGCTCTGCGCATTTCCTGCTGTCTCTTCCCGGCTTTTGACTTTACATAATAATTAGGAAGCAGTGTGCTGAGAAGAACTCCTGTCAAAGCCGCCAATATTGGGGAGGAAAGATCTTTTCCCAAAAGGATGCCGAAAACAACAGCCACCCCCGTCAATATGGCTGTAAGGAGAAAGCGGAATTGCCGAAACCCAGGGCCGGTCATGGAAAACCCGGCTTGTCTGAGTATTCTCTCGTAGTACAAATCCCAATGGGTTCTCCGCCCTGAAACAGGCCCCTTCCGGAAAAAAGACTCCTTCAACCGTTCAAGAACAGGAGCGAGCAGTCGTTCCTTCATGGGTTTGTTCAGTTCTTCATCCCTTCTTGAGGTTTCATGCCCGATTAACATGTCCCTTCTGCGCCTCATGTCATCTCTCGCTTGACCCCAGTCGGATAATACAGCTATGCCAAAGAGGGCAATGGCAAGGGAGAACACCAGTACAGTGGTTTGCATTGTGTATCCTTTCTCCGTAAATACTGTTTGCAGTGTTTGTTAATATCTGATATCCACAACTTTTTTTACAAGGAAAAACCCAATGCACTCCATAACTGCTGCCGTTGCGAGCATGGCTTTCCCCTTGCCGGTTTCAAAAAACATGGCTGCATATTCGGGATTGAGGATCATCAGCCCTGCAAGCAGGAAGACCGGCAGCAGTCCGATTACGTAACCGGATGTCCTTCCCGTGGTTGTAAGGAGTTTTATTTCATTTGCCAGCGCGATACGATCCTTAATGGTCCTGGAAATGTTCTCCAGAATCTCGGACAAATTTCCCCCTGTCTGTCTTTGGATGAGGATAGTGCTTGCCAGCAGTTCCAGATCTTCACATTGGGTACGATTGACCATGCGTGCAAACCCTTCTTCCAGAGAGATGCCCAGCTGCATTTCTCGCACAAGCCTGGCAAACTCCTTTCCGATTGGATCCGGCATTTCCTGAGAGATGCTCCCCATGGCCACCTGTAGGGAAAATCCCGTCTTCAGACTGCTGCACATAACGGACAGTGCATCGGAAAGCTGTTGATGAAATAAAGTCCTTCTCTTCTTTGCATAATAGGAAAGAACCACCGGAGGCAACATTCCACCCATGAGGGCAAAGCCTGCACATACCATCAAGCTTCCGCCAAAAAAAAGGATTAGCGAAGGTATGGCTAAAACTGCCAAAATGCGGATAGCAAGATACTCTTCCGCTTTGATGGGAACGCCGGTCATGGATAAGTGGTCCTCCATTTTTTCCAGATAACCCCGATTGACAAAAAACAGCAATCTGGAAAGCGGTCCCTTTTTCGAGGTTGGCTTCCTCTCAATGTCATCCTCCCGAGCTTCCGGCTTTTCACCAAGACAGCCCGCAAGCCGACGGTGGATGTCCATTGAACTGCTAAACATCGCTCTTAATAAGAATGTAAACAGGAGGAACAACATGGTTATCATCAGCAGTATTCCCGCCCAAAGATACAAAACAGCACCTCCTCTAGACGGAAAACCAGGCGTTGTCTACGAAGACCCCGTTGGCAATCAGGCGGGGCAAAAACTGAGGCACAGTCCCCACTGCCGCATAGTGGCCTTTCAACATGCCGGATCCGTCCAGTTCTCCTTTCGTCTCATATCGGAAGATGTCCTGAGTAACGATCACCTCGCCCTCCATGCCCGTTACCTCGCAAATAGCAGTAATCTTTCTGGTGCCGTCCACCATTCTGGCCTGTTGGATGATTAGGTCCACTGCAGAGGAAACCTGCTCCCGAATGGCTTTCACCGGCAGTTCCATCCCAGACATGAGCACCATGGTTTCCAAGCGGGAAAGCAGGTCTCTTGGGCTATTGGCATGTGCGGTGGTCAAAGAGCCGTCGTGGCCCGTGTTCATTGCCTGCAGCATATCCAGAGTCTCTCCTCCCCGAACCTCTCCTACCACAATGCGGTCTGGCCGCATCCTAAGGGCATTTCGTACCAGATCCCGAATGCTGATCTGTCCCTTCCCTTCCAGATTGGCCGGCCTGCTCTCAAGAGTGATAACATGCTGCTGCTGCAACCTCAACTCGGCAGCATCTTCGATGGTGATAATTCTTTCGGATTCGGGTATAAATCCGGAAAGGACGTTCAGAAGCGTGGTCTTTCCGCTTCCGGTACCACCGGATACCAGGATATTCATGCGGCCCTTTACACAGGCTTCTATGAATGCGGCCATCTGGAAAGAGAGAGAGTGAAAGCGAAGCAGATCCTTGATGGTGAGGGGATCTCTGGAGAACTTCCTTATGGTTATCACCGGTCCGTTCAAGGACACGGGATTTATGATCACATTGACTCTCGATCCATCTTTGAGCCTAGCATCCACCATAGGGACTGCCTCATCCACATGACGTCCCACCGGTGCCACTATTTTATCAATCACATTCAGCACATGTTCGTTGTCCCGGAATCGAATCTGGGAAAGACAGAGTTTTCCTCCCCTTTCCACATAGACCTGATCCGGCCCGTTGACCATGATCTCTGTGACGGTCTCATCTGCCAGCAGCTGCTCTAAGGGCCCTAAGCCCGTCACTTCATCGTACAGCTCGTGAGAAATCCTGTGTTTTTCCGAAATGTTTACCTTACTGCCATATTGATTTACCGTATCGTTGATGATATCACGGACCACCTTTGTAAGGTCGTCGCTGTCATTGGTATTTTCCTTATTGATGCGGTCGATGATTTCCTTGTGCGCTTTCATGCGCAGCTCCTGATAGGGCTCCGAAGATCCCTTGAGAAGTGTCTCCTTCGGGCCACCATTCCCGGGCTTCAACCCGTCATGTTTACTTTCGATCCTTTCCAGCAGACCCATGTTTCTCCTCCTCAAGCAGAGATGCAACCTCAATCAGTTTCTTGGACATGGGGCACTTGGGCGCATGAATCACCACCGGCACCCCCCTATTCAGCGATTCAACGGCAAGTTTGTTTTCCACGGGGATCTTGGAAAAAAACTGCATTTTCATCAGTTCTGCGATTTCCTTTGCAGTGATGGTGCTGCTGTTCTCTTTATTCAGCACCACGCGAATTTTATGATCCAGCTTCAGGGCCTTCATGAGCTCCAGGGTCTTCTTGGCATTGCGAAGAGTAGAGATGTCCGGATTGATTACATGCAGGATGATATAAGCTTTCTCCAGGGCTATGAGACTGAGATCATTCATCTGAGTTGGCAAATCGATAAAAACGAAGTCATATCCTCTAGCAATCCCTGCAATGACGCTCTCGCCGTGGCCACTTTGAACCATCTCGGCATACTCAGGTCTGTCGGAAGACGATAGCAGGGAGAGGCCTGTCTTGTGGAGCAGTAAATAGCTTCGGATCAATTCCCTAGTAATCGGTCCCTCCTGTACCAGTTCGCTGATGCCCTGTTTGTTTTCCAGATCTAAAAAGATAGAGGCGTCACCGAATTGGAGATCAAAATCCAGGAGAGCTGTGCGATTACCTCTTCCTGCCAGCACGGCGGCCATATTCACTGCCACTGTTGTCTTTCCCACGCCGCCCTTTGATCCGAACACGGCAACAACCACCGCATCCTTTCCTTCAAAGGGTCCGGTTCTCTGCCCTTTATGGTGTATTTTTCTCAAACCTGCCGCTGACGGCCGCTTTCCCCTATCCAAGTTGTCCTCCGACTCTCTATATGTTTATTGCCAAAGCTGTTCTTTTATCAGAGCGGCTCCTCCCGAAACTCCTTGATCTGCGGGAGATCTCAAAACTGCCGTGAGCCTTCCTGTAGAAGACCCTAAACTCAACTTCACTGCGTCAGCAGGCGAAACAATGAGAGTGATCACGTTCACCGGCTCAGAGGGCACATAGCTTTCCTTTCTGCTGTCGGGGTTTGTTCCTATGGCCAGAATCTGCACATTCTCTAGGAGTATCTTCGCCGTTTCCTTCTGGTTTTCTTCTTCCCCTTGAATTCCAATAAGAATGATATCTACCCGGTCCATGGCTCGAAGAAAGCCGGAAACCCCGGAAACCGGGTCTACGGATATGGTGACGCCCCGCATCCCCTCCGGCACCGAATAGGACATTTTTCCCTCATTTTCTCCTGTGGTTCGGATTTTGGTGCGGAGGATTTGCTCTCCCTGGAAGATGGTTTGGGAAGTAATACCGCCTATGATGGTACCAGGATCATCCACTGCCGCTGTGTGGACTCCTACTGCAGGTAGCTCTCTCATGATTATCATC
>CAYOYO010000116.1:0-5901 GCA_964408195.1 uncultured Oscillospiraceae bacterium
TCCTTTTCGTAAACAGTTTTTTATTTTAACTGTCCACTTTATCGGGAGCATATCAAATAAGCGGGTAGTTGTTGCCTTTCTCACCTTGCCGAAGCGCCTAAGGCAACAACAATTGAAGAATGAGCGGAAAGTTGTTGCCTTCTGCCCCTTGCCGAAGCGCCTAAGGCAACAACAATTGAAAAATAAGCGGGTAGTTGTTACCTTTCCCACCTTGCCAAGGCGCCCGGGGCAACAATAATTTAAGAAAGGCGGAATATTGTTGCTTTCTGCCTGCCGAAGCAACAAGGAATCAAAGTCAGAGCGGATTCTTACCTAAATTTCGCCTCTTGATTAGGGAAGAAATGAAGTGAGAGGCCGAGTTTTACTATTTTTCACCTCTGAAATAGGGAAGAATTGGAGGATAGGACTGAGTCTTACCTACCCATGATCTACTCACCACCACCCCATAGCATAGTGCCAAAATATGGAATAAAATTCCATCAAATTCGTGTGGCCTTTTCAATCTCCTTATCATACTTTTCCGGAATTTGCACAGGATAGTAGTGAAGCCGGATGAGCGCAGACGCAGGTATCCACAGGATAGTAATAAAGCCGGATGAGCGCAGACGCAGGTATCCACAGGATAGTAGTAAAGCCGGATGAGCGCAGACACAAGTATCCACGGGATAGTGGAAGAATCGGAAGGCAATTTTACAGGAGATTTGATGAGGGATGTTCGGGGTGACCGGGAGACAGCTGCATACAGATGGGAGAAAGCCGCATACGGACAGGAGACAGCTGCATGGACACATTGTTGTGATACTGCTGGTTCATTTGGCGGTGATGGGTTTGCTCCCCACCATGGCTTGGGCCGATAGTGGGTTTTTTGGTAAGGAAAACCAAGTAGTGTCCTATGATGAGCTGAAGTTAAACCGAATCCACGTCTCCGACCTGGAAAGATACGTAAAAGTAGAAAAAATCGACAAATCTCGATTCTACCGGTTAAACTTCGATATGAAAATCGCCTCTATTGCCATGACAGAGAATGAACAAATTCTCATACGCACCACGGAAAATACCTACCACACCATCAAATTCTCAGAGGACCTGGTCGGTGCCCTTGAACTGACCGGCCTTCTCAAGGAAGGCAGTAGCCTTAAGGCCGGGGAAAAGAATGCGGACAACAACCACATGGTTTCCCAGGATATGGTTGCCGTCCTTTTTTTGTTAGTCTCCGGGGTGGTATTTGCCGCATGGTTTTTCTTCGTGCGACGCCGGCAAAAGACTATGGAAAAAGGGGTCATTACCAACGGCTGCCAAAATCAAACCGGAAAGGAGGATTCGAAAGAGGGAGCCCCGGCAGTAACCTTTGAACAGGTTCAGGGCATTGACGAGCTGAAACCGGATTTGCTGAGATTGGTGGACGCCCTGAAGAATCCTTCCAAATACAAAAGGCTGGGAGCCAGGCCCACCAAAGGGTTAATCTTATACGGCCCCCCGGGAACGGGAAAAACCCTCATTGCCAAGGCTATTTCCGGTGAGGCGGGCGTTCCTTTTTTCGCCGCATCCGGCAGCGACTTTATGGAAAAGTACGTGGGGGTCGGAGCTTCCAGAATCCGCGAACTCTTCAGCAACGCCAGAAAAGCTTCCCCCTCCATCATATTCATCGATGAAATCGACGCCATCGGCGGGGGCAGAGGCGACAGCAACAACAGTGAGAAAGACCAGACCATCAATGCACTGCTCACAGAACTGGATGGGTTTTCCTCAGCAGAAGGGGTTCTGACCATTTGCGCCACTAACAGACTGGATATGCTGGATTCCGCCCTGACGAGGCCGGGGAGGTTCGATCTCAAAGTGGCCGTCAATCTCCCGGACAAAAAAGCCAGATATCAGATTCTGAAACTCCACAGTGCCGATAAAATCTTTTCAGAGGAGGTGGAGCTTCATGAGTTGGTGAAGAAGACCAACGGGTTTTCCGGCGCGGAGCTTGAAAATCTGCTGAACGAAGCAGCACTCATCGCCGCGGGCAAAGACAGACAATCCATCACCGGAGAAGATGTGGATGACGCTTACTACAAAATCATAATGAACGGGTACAAAAAAGAGAGAACAGAGAGAGATAAAAGCACAAAGCTGGTGGCCTACCATGAGGCGGGCCATACCTTGGCAACGAAGCTGATCAGCGGAGACAGCGTTTCCGCCGTAACCATCATCCAGAGTACATCGGGAGCGGGAGGCGTCACCTTTCGTTCGGAGGAGGATGCTCCCATGAAAAGCAGAAAAGATCTGCGGAACCTTATCAAAGTCATGTATGCCGGCAGGGCTGCGGAGGAGCTGCTTTTGGGAGACCCGGATGACATTACCACCGGGGCGTCTCAGGACATCAAGCAGGCTACCCAGATCATCAGGGAATACATCGGCGTTTACGGAATGGGGAACAGTGGAATGATCGACCTGACGCAGCTTACAAATCAATTTAACATCATAGAGGAAGCCTCCGGCCTGGCCGTTTCCCTCTATAAAGAAACGATTGTGTTTCTGGAAGAGCAGAAAGAGAAGCTTGATCGACTCGCCCTTGCCCTGCTGGAAAAAGAGACCCTCAATGAAGGGGAAATCGACGAAATCTTGTTTGGAAACTAAGATCCTGTGTTCACCCTTGCGAATCAAACTCTCGTTGAGTATAATGTAGGAGTTAATCCATTGCAGCAAAGTATAGAGGAAATTAAATGCTATTCAACTCCTTCAGCTACTTAATATTTTTCCCCGTGGTCGTTTTGCTGTACTTCGTAATCCCTCATAAGGCCAGGTATTTGTGGCTTCTTGCGGCAAGCTATTATTTTTATATGGCCTGGAACCCCAAATACGCCCTGCTCATGGGACTGTCCACCCTGCTTACCTATTTGAGCGGCTTACTCATCGGGAACGAAAACCGGCTGGTCGGCTGTGCCGAAAGCGGGAGTCGCAGGCATAAGGGGGCCCTGTCCAGAAAAAAGCTCTGGGTTTTTCTGTCCATGGTTTCAAATCTTTCCATCCTCTTCCTCTTTAAATATTTTGATTTTTTCATAGACAATCTCAATCGGGTGCTGGGCCGTTTCGGCATGGAGCTTCTAAATCCTGCTTTCGACGTAATCCTGCCTGTAGGGATTTCCTTTTACACCTTCCAGGCACTTTCCTATACTATGGACGTGTACCGGGGAGAAATCTATGTGGAGAAGAATCCCTTTAAATATGCTCTTTTTGTTTCCTTTTTCCCACAGCTGGTGGCAGGGCCCATCGAACGGTCGAAAAACCTGCTGGTTCAGATCAGTAGGCGCCATTATTTTGACTATGAGAGGGTGAAAAACGGCCTGCTCCTCATGTTCTGGGGTTTTTTCCTGAAGCTGGTGGTGGCGGACCGGGTTGCAGTCATCGTAAATACCGTATACAACGGTTATACAAACTATCAGGGCCTGGTCCTTGTTTTAGCCACCCTATTCTTCGGCATACAAATTTACTGCGATTTCGCATCCTACTCGCTGATAGCCAAAGGAAGTGCTCAGGTCATGGGGTTTCAGCTCATGGACAACTTCAGGCAGCCCTATTTTGCCAGGAGCATCGGCGAGTTCTGGCACCGGTGGCACATATCCTTATCAACCTGGTTTCGCGATTACCTGTACATCCCTTTAGGGGGCAATCGAAAAGGGACCTTCCGCAAATACGTAAATATCATGGTGGTCTTCCTGGTCAGCGGGCTCTGGCACGGCGCCAACTGGACATTTCTCATCTGGGGGTTCCTCCACGGTGCTTTTCAGGTCATGGGGCAAATCACGAAACCCTTTAAAATCCGGATTACCGACCTGCTGGGGATCGATCGGGAGGCAGCCAGTTATAAATTAGGGCAGATGCTGGTGACCTATCTGCTGGTGAACTTTGCCTGGATTTTTTTCCGCGCTCCCGGCTTTACCGCCGCAAAAGGGATTATAAAAAACATGTTTTCCATCTGGAATCCTTGGATCTTAACGGACGGAAGCTTGTACACCCTGGGGTTGACGCCGGGGAGCTTTTGGGTAGGCATCGTGTCGATCCTCCTCCTTTTAGGCGTAAGCATCGCCCAATACCGAGGGTTCCGCATCCGGGAGTCCTTCGCTCGGCAGGGGCTTATTTTCCGCTGGACCCTGACCTTGGGCTTGTTGTTTTCGATTATTATTTTCGGCATTTACGGACCAGGCTACAGTGAAAGCCAGTTCATCTATTTCCAGTTTTGAGGTGGCTGATGAAAAGGATGAAACAAATAGTAGGAATCATAAGCTTTCTCATCGCCTTTCTTCTGCTCTTCTCGGAAGTGAGCGGTCTTGTGATGCACAAACAGATAGAAGGCCGGTGGAATATGACGGCCAAGGTAGCGGGCTTTTACAATGAAGAGCCGAACAGTTTCGACGTGCTGTTTTTTGGGTCCAGCCATATGTACTGCTCTGTGGATCCGGCGGTTTTCCGGGAGGAGACCGGGCTCAGTTCCTATGTTTTCGCCACCCAGCAGCAGCCCCTCTGGATTACTTACCATTACATGCTGGAGGCCTTGAAGACCCAGCATCCTGACTTGATGGCGGTGGAAATTCATATGGCCATTCAGACGGAGGACTACCACGATGAAGGCACAAACCATACGGCAATAGACCCAATACCCCTGTCGGCAAACAAGCTGGAGATGATCAAGGCAGCCGTTCCGGAAGGGGAGCGCCGCTATTACATTTTCAATATAATGAAGTATCACGACAGGTGGGAAGTTCTGAAAAAGGAGGATTTCCAACGGGTATTTGAGCGATCTAGGGACCCGGATAAAGGTCATGTGCGGCTGACGGAAATCTCCTCCGAAGTGGTGTGGGAGGACGTATCTGCAGTAACGGAGGTCAAGGTCGGCACGCAGAAGAACATGGAATATCTCAACAAGATTATCGATCTGGCGGAAAAGGAGAATATCAGGCTGGTGCTGTTCAAATCCCCCTCCAATGCGACGGCGGAAGAGAAGATGTACTATAACGGTGTGGCAGAATTAGCGGCCGTACGGGATGTTACGTTTATCGATTTTAACAGTTTGGATCATTATCGGGCAATGGGGCTGGATATCCGGGCGGATTTCTACGACCAGCGCCATCTTAATCAGGCGGGCATGAAGAAATTCGTCCCCTATTTCAGCACCCTCATTCAGAACTAACCAGCCACAGGGACAGACCAGCCACGGGGACAGACCCTTTGTCACTGGTGTTTGTGCTACGGCACAAACACCAGACAAAGGGTCTGTCCCCGTGACCGGTGTCTCCTGTCTTGCAAGGGAACAAGAGGCCGGATAATTCTGATTAATGTATGCTCCTCTGGGTATAAAGACATAAAACCCAATGATTTTTCGAAGAGGAGGAGCGACAAATGAAAACGATTCTTGTACCCATAGACGGCTCTGAATACTCGGAAAGAGCCGTGCTCAAGGCAAAAGAATTGGCAGATTGCCTGGGCAGTAAGATTATTTTGCTTAATATTGTAAGTGTAGCATCCATGGTCCCCTATTATTCGAATGCTAGGTACGCAACTTCTAATGCCAGCATAGCTTGGCCGAAACTATTAGAGGATGCAAAGAAGAATTCGGCTGAAATCCTGGAAGAATCAAAGGAGTTGTTGTCTAACTTGGACGTTGAGACGGCGATGCTGCAAGATCCCTCGGCCAATTTTGCCCAGATCATAGTGGATTTTGCCGATGAGAGAGATGTGGACCTTATCGTAATGGGGTCCAACGGGATCGGATCCTTACGGCACCGGCTCTATCTGGGCAGCGTCACCACTAAGGTCCTACATATGACAGAAAAACCGGTAATGGTAATCCAATAAGGGAGTAATACAGGAACCACCGGCCAGGGGGACAGACCCTTTGTCTGGCTTTGTGCTATGGCA
>CAYOYO010000117.1:0-5880 GCA_964408195.1 uncultured Oscillospiraceae bacterium
CGGGGCTGTTACACCTTACTCGCTTTCCAGGCGAGCTCCTTAGCCACTCGGTCAACCCTCCAAATCGCTTTTGCATCAAGCGTGCCTATTTAATATACAATACTTCTCCGGGAAAATCAATCATTATTTCAAGACCCTGCTATTGGACATCTGCGTCAGAATGGATAAAGAAAACGCAGCCCGAAATGACAGTTTGGAATTCGATCGAGGCAAATGTGCTGTTACGTTCCCTACCGACTCCAAATGTGCAAAATTTCAACTTATGCGCAGATATTTGGAATAATTTGTTACTTTTTAACGTATTTTATGCGTATTTTGAGCAAAATATCGACTTATTTCAAGCGTATGGGATTTATTCACATTTTTTTGCCGCACAAGTTGAAATTTTGCTCATTTTTGGATGGAGTCAGTGTTGACGGTCCTTCATTGATGGATAAGGGAACATTTACCGATCCATCCAGGTCTCTCTCATTATTAAATTCATAGGGAATGCGATGAAGTTCGAAATGCTTTTGATCCTTTCGGCAAGCTGTTCGGATAGTTCTTCCACGCAGCAGTTGTATTTCAATGGGATCCGGAGTTCATGAGACAATTCCGCACAAAGGAAGTAGCCATTTACAATATCCTCCACCCTTGTCTCCTTCAGAAGATGGGTATTGTTAATCAACCCGGTGATTTTCATATTTGTTTCGCGCTCGATGGCTCGTATGTGATAAAGAGCCCCGAGAGCGGTACTTGTTTCGGGCCGATTGCCATTGATCACACAAAACAGGTCCCAATCTGCCTTTTGGATGTACTTTTTGAACTGGTTCAGGACTCTGGCGCCGGAATCGTTGCCCCCCACATCCACAACACACTGAAAAGAGGAATCCTCAAGAGGTGCCTTGATGGCCGCCGACAAAGCGGGAATCTCCGCTGTGATGTCATAACCTAAAGCATTGCTGTAAACGTGAACCCCTCTGTCTTCCAGCAGCGCCTGCCTTTCCCTGCTTCTGAAATACGGATTTGCGATATCAAGATCCACCAGGGCCGTCTTGTTGCCCTGCTCTGCCAGCTTTACCGCGTAATTGACGGAAAACTCCGTCTTGCCGCTGCCGTAATGTCCCACAATGATGCGGATTCTCTGGTCGTCTGATCCAAGCATGGTCACCTTTCTGCCCCCGGGCCGCCAGGTCGGCTTTGTAAGTATCTGACCAGGTTCGTCAGCACCAAATTGACGGGAGTGGACACTCCTGCCGAGGCCCCTTCCCGCAGAATCGCCCCATTGATCATGTCGATTTCCGTCTGCCTGTGGTTCAGAATATCCTGCAGCATGGAGGATTTGTTCGACGCGGTAGCCGCGCACACCGTTTTCGTATGCGCTACCGGATCTTCATGGCTCAGTGGAATGCCTTTCACAGCTGCTACCGCACTTGCTTCCGATACGGCGGCTTCCAGCAGTTGCACCAATTCCGGGTGGTCCAGCAGCTGGCCGTTATGGAGCCTGCTGATTGCGGTAAGAGCATTGATTCCTACGTTCACCAGGAGCTTATCCCAGACAAGCCCTAGAATATTAGAGGAAATTTCCGTTTCAAACCCCGCCTCCCGGAAAACAGATTGGATTTTTTCAACCCGCTCTGTAGGTTCTCCGGTAATTTCACCGATGATGGTCTTGCCCTTTCCGGCGTGACGCATTTTTCCCGGTTCCAGCATGGTAGCCCCGTGGGCAGTGGTGCCTGCGATTACGTTGTCTTCCCCTATCTCAGCGCGGATCTGATCGATATTCCCGAGGCCGTTTTGCAGCGTCAATGCCACAGTATCCGGTCCGAAAACCGCTTTATTTCCTTTCACCGCTTCACCGGTCAAGGTGGATTTGACAAATACAATAGCCAGGTCGCAAATTCCCGCCTGATTTGCATCGACCACTCCCTTGACCCCGGTGTATTGAAAGGTTTCCCCATCTTCCTCCATCATAAGGCCATGCTGGTTGATCGCATCGATATGTTCCTTCCATACATCGATGAGATATACCTGGTTTTCAGATACCGCAGAGAGCTTCGCCCCATAGAGGCAACCCATAGCTCCCGCTCCGATCATTGCAATTTTCATCTTCTCTCCCGGCAGAACGAGTCCTTTTCTTAATACAACTTAGGGATGTCAACTTCTTTGTTGAAGCTGTATTCCGGCGATGGGAACTGCCCCTCGCGGGTTTCCCGATGAAACTCATTGAGAGCTTCTACCATCACTTTACGGAGCTGTGCATACTGCTTCACAAACTTGGGCTTAAAATCGCCGTACATGCCCAGCATATCCTGGGTCACCAGCACCTGGCAATCCACATGAGGACCGGCACCGATGCCCAGGATGGGAATGCTCACTGCCTCGGAAACCGCTTTACCCACAACGGAGGGAACGCATTCCAGAACGATGGAGAAGCAGCCCGCCTTTTCAAGGGCTTTCGCATCCTCGATCAATTTCTTTGCGCTTTCGGGAGTGCCGCCTTGCACCTTAAAGCCCCCTAATGCCGATGATGTTTGGGGGGTGAGACCGATATGACCCATGACGTTGATCCCGGCTTTTACGATGGCCTCTATCCGGGTTATCATCTCAATGCCACCTTCCAGCTTGATGCTGTCGCAGTTGGTTTCCTTGATTAACCGGTTTGCATTTCTAACGGCCTCTTCATCGCTCACATTATAGGAGCCGAAGGGCATATCGCCCACAATCCATGTATCAGGAGCTCCTTTTACAACGGGTTTGATGTGATGTACCATATCGTCCATGGTGACGGATTCGGTGCCTTTGTAGCCCAGCATAATCATGCCCAAAGAGTCTCCCACTAGGATGATCTCCACTTCGCTGTCGTTTACGATGGATGCCATGGTATAGTCATAGGCCGTCACATAGCTGAATTTCCTTCCTTCTTCCTTGTACCTTCTGAAGTCCTGTATGGTCATTTTCTTTTTATCGCCCATCTCTTCCCTCCATTCGATTCGTTTATTCCGTCATTTGTCCTATAATGCTTGCTACCGGATTTCAACGATACCGATAACATGTATTACAATCTTTTATACGCCAGCCAGTACGCCATCCCTACTAATACTCCTCCGCCTACAATATTTCCAAGGGTTACAGGCACTAAATTGTTTATCAAAAAGCTGCTCCAGGTCAGGGAATCCAAAGCTTCTGCAGAAAGGTGGGAAAGCTCTGCGAAGGGTTCCTGCATCCGGATCAGAATACCTGCAGGTATGTAATACATATTTGCGACACTGTGTTCAAAACCGGATGTTATAAAAATCCATATGGGGAAGAACACGGAGAAGATTTTCCCCCCTGTCGTATCTGCACCGTAGGCCATCCACACGGCTAGGCATACAAGCCAGTTGCACAAGATCCCAAGCACAAAGGCCTGGGTAAATTCCAGATTCACCTTATATACCGCCATTTTTAGAGTCACTGCCCCCAGCATATGGCCACCGCTTGAGAACAGACCGGAATGTACCATCATATAGGCAATCATAAGAGAACCGATGAAGTTCCCGGCATAGACGATGGACCAATTTCTAAGCATACACCGGACTGTAATTTTCTTCTCGCAGACTGCGGCCAGCATTAAGGTGTTACCGGTAAACAGCTCCCCCCCGGCCAAAACCACCATCATCAGTCCGGTCCCGAACACAGCACCAGCCAGTGCTTTTCCTAGACCGAAGGTAGCCGGTTCCGCCAGGAGATTGAAGGCAGCCATATTGGAGCCTTCTGCCGCAAACGCAATAAACGCGCCGGCTAAAACACCCAATACCAGAAGTCTTAGAAGTCCGCTCCCGGCTTTCTCTATACTTACATTAATTGTGACTTCCGTGATCTCGGCAGGTTTCAAGGGTTTCTTCTCCATAGCTCTCCTCATCCCGCCTGCTGCTGCAGTTCCATTGCTTTAATCACATGGCTCAACAGAACTATGGTGGTAACAGTCCCCACGCCCCCGGGTACCGGTGTAATAGCTTCCACCGTTTCCGAAACCTCTCCAAAATTCACATCACCGCAAAGTTTCTTTTCTGCGTTGAGGTTGATTCCCACATCCACTACCACGGAATTTCCGGAGAAATAGCGGCTGTCGAAAAACTCGGCCTTTCCGACTCCCGTGACGACGATATCCGCCTTTTTTGTCACACGAGACAAATCCACCGTCTTGGAGTGGCAAATGGTTACGGTTGCATTTTCATTCAGAAACAGCATTGCCAACGGTTTCCCCAGGACCATGCTCCTGTTTACGATTGCCACATTTCTCCCTTGGAGTTCATACTCATAGAACTTCAGGATCTCCAGTACCGCTTCCGGCGTACAGGGCGGAATACCGCTTCGATCTCCTGAAAATATCTTCTCTCCGTTGACCGGACTCATGCAGTCAATATCTTTTTCCGGCTTTATAGCATGGCTGATGTACTCTGTATCAAGCTGATCCGGTAACGGTCTGAAGACGAGGATGCCATGGGTTTTCGAATCCGCATTATACTGTTCCAGAGCATCCATGAATTCAGCCATACCAACGCGTCCATCCAGTTCTCTCACTTCAGCTATAATACCCAGCTCTGCGCAGTTGTTCAGGATTCCGGATTCATAGGCAATGTCATCCGGTCTTTCTCCTACCCGGAGGATGGCAATTTTAGGCAAATCTTTTCCGGTGTTTTTGCATTGCTCGACAGCATCCAGTATCCGGCTTTTTATCTTGTCTGCAACGGGTTTCCCTTCTAACAGCATAACTGCTCCTCCATATATACGTAGCTTGGTGAGCTCTAAAACAGCCCCGAGATTCTTCCGGTCCGGTCTACATCGATGTTCTCTGCCGAAGGCACCTTGGGCAGGCCCGGCATCGTCATAATATCTCCTGTTATGGCCACAATAAATCCGGCTCCTATGGATGGTTTGATATTTCTAACCGTGATTCGAAACCCTGTTGGCCTTCCGGTTTTGCCGGCGTCGTCTGTTAAGGAGTATTGGGTTTTGGCCATGCAAACCGGCAGGTTGCCATAACCCAACTTCTCGATTTCTTCCATTTGTTTCTGGGCACTTCCAAGAAAATCCACCCCGTCGGCTCCATAAATTTTCGTGGCGATGCTGTTAATCTTCTCACGGATGGAAAGGTTCAAATCGTAACAATATCTGAAATTGTTCTCTGCCTTTTCCGATACTTTTACCACTTCTTCCGCCAGGGCGATTCCACCTTCGCCTCCCTTAGCCCAGACCTCAGAAAGCATGACTTTCACGTTCAGCTCATTGCATCTATCTTCAATATATTTCAGTTCCTCTGCTGCATCTGTTGGAAACCGGTTCAGGGCAACCACGGCCGGAAGGCCGAATACCTGCGTTATGTTTTCAACGTGCTTCAACAGGTTTTCGATCCCCTTTTCCAATGCAGGGATGTTTTCATTGTTCAGATCAGCTTTCGCCACTCCGCCATGGAGTTTTAAAGCTCTTGCCGTTGCAACGACTACCACTGCGCTGGGCTTCAACCCGCCAAGTCTGCATTTGATATCCAGGAATTTTTCTGCCCCCAGATCTGCGCCGAAGCCCGCTTCCGTCACCACGTAATCTGCCAGCTTCAGTGCCATTTTCGTAGCCATGAGACTGTTGCAGCCATGGGCAATATTCGCAAAAGGACCGCCGTGAATGAAAGCAGGGGTGTGTTCCAGAGTCTGGACCAGATTGGGTTTTAATGCATCTCGCAGTAGGGCAGCCACAGCTCCCTGGCCTTTTAAATCTCCTACGGTAACAGGCTCCCCTTGGAAGTTATATGCGACAATAATTTTTGAAACCTTCTGTTTCAGCTCATCCAGGTCGTTGGAGAGACAGAGAATCGCCATGATTTCTGAAGCCACGGAAATATCAAAGCCATCTTCTCTGGGG
>CAYOYO010000118.1:0-5823 GCA_964408195.1 uncultured Oscillospiraceae bacterium
TGATTGCCCGGGAAGAAGGGGAAATCCAATTTACAGAAGACGGTTTGTCGGGAATCTGCATCTTCGATCTGAGCCGGCACCTGGGAGAGACTCCTACAGATTTTCGTATCCGAATTGACCTGTTTCCCGAATATTCTACGGACAGATTAATGGGTCTATTAATAGAAAGAAGTAGGAAGATCATCGGACGATCTTTGGAATGCCTTCTGAAAGGAATGCTGAAGGACAGGTTGGTTCCGGTGTATCTTCAACTTGCCGGCTTTAGTGTCGGTTCCCCGTGGGAGCAGGTGGATGAAGAACGATTGATTCTTCTGGCGGAACTGCTCAAATGTCGGGAAGTTGCAGTGAAGGGCACTAAGGGATGGGTGGAAGCCCAGGTGACGGCAGGAGGAGTAAAAGGATCGGAAATAAAGAGTGAGACTCTGGAATCTAAAATGATTCCGGGCCTGTTCTTTGCAGGCGAAGTTTTGGATATCGATGGAAGATGCGGCGGCTGGAATTTACAATGGGCCTTTAGCTCCGGCTGGACTGCCGGCAAGTATGCGGCCCTGAGGGTTTCGGATGAAATCCGGTAAGAATCAGAAGGAGGAACTTATGGCAATCGGGAAGGGATACATTCAGGTCTATACGGGGAACGGGAAAGGCAAGACCACGGCGGCTCTTGGCATTACGCTTAGGAGTCTCTGCGCGGGGAACCGGGTCTTCTTCGGTCAGTTTATGAAAGGCCAGGATTACAGTGAATTAAAAGCTCCAGAGTATTTTGACAGACTGGAAATGGAGCAGTTCGGAACCCCTTCCTTCGTAAGAGGGGAACCTTCAGATGAGGATATTTTAAATGCAAAAAAGGGTCTGGAAAAGATGGGGGAAGTGCTGTCCTCAGGCCGATATGATATGGTGGTGTTTGATGAGATTAACACCACGCTTTTCTTCCAAATGCTCAAGGTGGAGGATGTGTTGGCAGTATTGGATCTCAAGCCTGAAGGGACGGAAGTTATCCTGACCGGCAGGTATGCTCCTCAGGAAATTATTGATCGGGCAGATCTGGTCACGGAGATGAAGGAAATCAAGCACTATTATAATGCGGGTGTAAATGCAAGAGTAGGCGTAGAAAACTAAGAGTGACGGGGTGGCAGGGGGATGTCCCCACTGCCACCTTTTGGAGGGTTCTTCGGCACCCGCCAATCCGGCTGATTATTTTATAAGACTGTGGCCTGTCATTTCCACCGGCTTTTCCACCCCTGCCAGGTCCAGCAGAGTGGGTATTACGTCAGACAAGATACCGTCATCCATCAGCGCTACCGGCCTGTTTGCCATCACCAGTAAGGGCACCGGATTGGTGGAGTGGGCTGTAATGACAGCGCCATCGGCATCCCGCATGCAATCCGCATTCCCGTGGTCTGCTGTGAGGATCATCTGCCCCTTTTCCTGGAGAAGAGCCGCTGCAATTTTGCCCACGCAGACATCCAAGGCCTCTATGGCTTTGACGGTTGCGGCTACATTCCCCGTATGCCCTACCATATCCGGGTTGGCAAAATTCAGGATGATGAAATGATATTTTCTTAGGCGAATCAGCTCCAGAACCCGGTCCGTAACTTCGTAGGCACTCATTTCCGGTTTTAAGTCATAGGTTGCCACTTTGGGGGACGGGATCAGCAGCCTGTCCTCTCCTCGGCTGGGCGCCTCCACACCCCCATTGAAGAAGAAAGTTACATGTGCGTATTTTTCCGTTTCGGCAATGCGGAGCTGACGAAGTCCCAGTCCTGAAACATACTCTCCGAAGGTGTTTTTCAGTGACTGAGGAGGGAAGGCTACCAGAACATTGGGCATCTCCACATCGTATTGGGTCATGCATACAAAGCACAAACCGTCGAGGCGTTTTCCTCTCTCAAATCCGTTAAACCCTTCGTCAACGAAGGAACGGGTCAACTGTCTTGCACGATCGGGACGGAAGTTAAAAAAAATCACAGCATCATTATCCCTTATGGTGGAAAGGGGAAATCCTTCTCGGGCAATAACCGTGGGCTTTACAAATTCGTCGTTTTCTCCCTCTTCGTATGCCAGCCGTAAGGCTTCCGATGGGGTGGGGGCGTACCGTCCTTCCCCCTTAGCCAGGACATCATAAGCCAGGCGGGTTCTTTCCCAGCGCCGATCCCGGTCCATGGAGTAATACCTGCCGGAAAGGGATGCAATCTGGCCTATTTGTTCCTCCTGGATAAAACGCTCCAGCCGATCCAGATAGACTTGTGCACTTCTTGGAGGAACATCCCTTCCGTCTAAAAAACCATGAATGTAAACACGCCGGAGTCCTTTTCTCTTTGCCATTTCTAACAGAGCAAATATATGAGAAAGGTGGCTGTGTACCCCTCCATCAGAAAGCAGTCCCATCAGATGCAGGGCGGAACCTCTGAAGAAAACGTGCTCCATAGCTGTATTCAACTCGCTGTTGTCACAAAAAGTACCATCCTCCACCGCTTTGGAAATACGAGTCAGATCTTGATATACAATTCGCCCTGCGCCAATATTTAGGTGCCCCACTTCAGAATTGCCCATCTGCCCTTTCGGAAGGCCTACTGCTTCACCGGAAGCGGTAAGGGTGGTGTTTGGACAGGTTGAGAAGAGTCGGTCCAGATTGGGCGTCGAAGCCAGTGCAATGGCGTCGGTGCAAGTGTCACCTGTGCTCTTCCCAAAGCCATCCAGTATCATCAACATTGTGTTCATAAGCCTGGTCTCCATGTAGTTGTCGTCATTAAATTCGTTAGCTGTATCATCTGAGCTTTAGGAGTTGTATCCTGCCCGCCCGCATGCTGATTATAGCAAATACCCACCTAAAATCATATAGCCTCACCTTATTTTTTGGTATAAGATAAAATCAGAACTTGTTTCGCTGATGTCAAACTTGATACGAAGTGAGCAAAAATTCAAGTTGTACGCAGAACGTATAGGAAACACTCCAAAAAATCAACGTAGAAATCGAAATTTTGCACAGAATGTCCTGAAAAATGGATATTTCGGCTGGCAAAGTTGCGTACTAATTGAAAAATTGCACAGCCGGGGCTGAAAAATTTTAGGAGGTACTATGAACTGGACAGAAGAACAGAGTCAAGCAATAGAGCTTCGGGGAAAAAGCATGTTGGTCTCCGCCGCGGCAGGTTCCGGGAAGACCGCTGTGCTTGTGGAGCGCATCAAGCGCCTTATTCAAGAAGACGGGCTATCGCCGGAGGAGCTGCTGGTGGTGACCTTTACCAATGCTGCGGCCTCAGAGATGCGTGAGAAGATCGTCTCTCAGATTCCGGAGCAGATGAATCAGATTCATAAAGCGCAGATCAGTACCTTTCACGCCTTTGCTCTTGATGTAATCCGGCGGTATTTCCATCTTATCAACTTAGAGCCGGGTTTCAGAATATGCGATGACGCCCAGAGAGTCCTGTTGCAAAGCGATTCAATGGATGACCTCTTTGAATGCCGTTTTCAGAAACGGGACAAAGACTTCCTTCATTTCTTAAATCTTTATGCAGTCAGCCGGAATGAGGAGGCTGTAAAGTCTATGATACTTCAGGTTCATAGCTTCTTGCAGAGCCTTCCCCAGCCCTTTCCGTGGTTGGAGGAGAAAATAGAGACCCTGGGCTTGGGCGAACAATCCTTCCGGGAAAGTTCCCCGTTTCGCGAAATGACAGTAAATATCATGGAAGAACTGGACTATGCCTTAGCAGACATAAGGACCGTCTGGGAGAAGCTTGCCCAGTACGGACTGGAAAAACTGGAGGAAAAAGCCCGCAAAGATCTCACGATGGTGGAAAGGATTAGAGATTCCTTTCCGGAGGATTTTGATAAGGGAGCAGCCCTGCTTTCTTCTATGGTCTTCCAGAGATTTGCGCCGTCAGCGGAAGAGAAGCCACTTTATGAAGATATCCGGGAGTCGGTCACACTTTTTCGGGACAGAGCGAAGGACAGCCTGAAAAAGCTATCCTCCAGATATTTTTCCAAGCCACTGTCTTCATATGTCTCGGAGATGAATGCCACGTATCCGTGGGCCGGAATCCTCAAGGAGATGATTCTGGAATTCGACAGCATCTATAAGCGGAAAAAGCGGGAAAAGGGCCTTATAGACTTTTCCGATATCGAGCATTTTGCGCTAGAAATCCTGTCAGACGAAACGGCAGCTTCGGAATATCGAAATAAGTTCCGGTACATATTCATCGACGAATATCAGGACAGCAACCTGGTACAGGAAGCCATTATCAGGAAGATACAGCGAGAGGATAATGTCTTCATGGTGGGAGATGTGAAACAGAGCATCTACAAGTTCCGCCTGGCTGAGCCGGAGATTTTCCTAAATAAATATGAACAATTCAAAGAGGGAACGGACCCCTTCTCGACGAAGCTGGATCTGAATCGGAACTTCCGCAGCAAAGAGCCCATCATCCGTACTGTGAACCATGTTTTCAGCCGGATCATGGATCAAAGGAGTACCGGAATCTCCTACGACGAAGCAGCGGCTCTCTATAAAGGGGTGAGTTATAAGGGACCTCTGGATCATAATACGGAGTTCCATCTGGTAGAGGATCGGCATCCGGAGGATGAGGCCCTTGATGAAGAGGTAGCAGAGATGAAAAGGACAGAGCTGGAGGCTTGGGTTGCCGCGGCTCTGATCAAGGAAAACAGGGGTCTTCCCTATTATGATGAAAAGACGAAGAAACAGCGCCATCTTTGCAACAGGGATATGGTGATTTTGCTGCGAAGTGCATCGGGCACAGCGGATATTTATCGGGAGGCCCTTGAAAGGGAGGGAATTCCCGCCTACGTGGATACGGGTGACGGGTATTTTGACACTCTGGAAATTGCAGTCTTTCTCAACCTCTTAAAGATTATAGATAACAAAAGGCAGGATGTGCCTTTTTTGAGCGTGCTTCGCTCCCCTATATTTGATTTTTCCGTAGACCAGCTTGCCCGGATTCGAGTTGAGAAAAAGGGAGGGTCATACTTTGAAGCGTTCCTGGAATACAGCAGGGAGGGAAGCAGAAAGGATATTAAGGAACGATGTCTTCGTACCCTTTCTTTACTGAACCATTGGAAGAGGCAGGCAAAGTTTCTTCCCCTATCCGATTTTATCTGGAGTTTGATTCGGGAAACGGGCTACTACACCTATGTGGGCGCTCTCCCGGGAGGAACCCAACGCCAGGCCAACCTGCGGGCATTGGCGGATAAGGGAGCCGCATACGAAACCAGTTCGGGAAAGGGCCTGTTTGGTTTCATTCATTATATTGAGGCGGTAAGAAAGGGCAAGGTGGCTTCGGCTCCTATCAAGCTGTTGGGAGAAAATGATGATGTAGTACGGATCATGACGGTCCACAAGAGCAAGGGTCTGGAGTTCCCTCTGGTTTTGGTGGGTGGTCTGGGAAAGGATTTTCACCGGGAAAAAGGAAGTTCCGTCAGCCGCCATAAGGACCTGGGAGTAGCTATGAGACAGGTTGACAAAGGACTGTGCTGCTTCAGAAAAACCCTCTTACAAAGCATTATAGAAACAAGACTAGAAAAGGAAGGGATGGCAGAGGAACTTCGAATCCTCTATGTCGCTCTCACCCGACCTATGGACAAGCTGATTCTTTTAGGTACGGTAAAAGATGCTTCCCGTACGGAAGAACGAATGGGGGAGAATCGAATCCGCAATCCTTTGAAAGCCCGGAACTATCTGGATTTCCTCCTGCCCGTATTGCGTGATTGCAACGATATCAACTTTTATACCCACAACAGAGGGCGAGTGTCCATAGAAAAGAAAGAGAAGAAGGGTACCCACAGGACCTTGCTGGAATCCATAGAAAGAGG
>CAYOYO010000119.1:0-5709 GCA_964408195.1 uncultured Oscillospiraceae bacterium
TGGAAAACCTGACAAGGGGTCTGTCCCCGTGGCAGGTTTACGCCTCCTCCTGGTTTGCGCCGCAACACTTTTTATATTTTTTACCGCTGCCGCAGGGGCAGGGATCGTTTCTCCCCACAACCGGCTGCTTCCGCACGGTTTCCTGCTTACCGACGGTGCGCTCCGGAACCTTTACAGCCCCCGGTATCTGCCGACCTGCCTCTCCCGGTTCCTCGTCCGAAGTGACAGTGGCACCGCTGAAATCGTCCTTTTTTGCCACTCCCAGATCGATGACTTGCTTGCGCTGAGTCTGGGTCTGAATCGTCACATTGAAGCAGAAGCGTACCGTGTCGTCCTTGATGGACTTGATCATCAGGTCGAACATTTCGAAGCCTTCGTTGGCATAAGCTCTTGCCGGATCCTGCTGACCCAGAGCCCGCAGACCGATGCCATGGCGCAGCTGATCCATGGCGTCAATGTGGTCCATCCACTTGTTGTCCACTACCCTGAGTAAAATCATGCGCTCCAGGTCCCTCATCCGCTCGGGTCCGATTTCCTGCTCTTTTGCGTCATAAACCCCACGAATCCGTTCCATGGTGTCTTCATGGAGCTTTTCCCTGTCCAGATCATGAATCTCATCCTCTGTATAGCTGTAATCGCCAAAAGCTCCGAAGGTCTTCCGGAGAGACTTTGCAAGCCCCGGCAGATCCCACTCCTCCGCATACTTGGATGAAGAAGTGCAGAAATCCAACAGTTCGGTGACGATTTCATCTGCCATGGAAAGAATGTGTTCCTTTACATCCTCTCCAAAGAGAACCCGGCGCCGCTCGCCGTAGATGATCTCCCGCTGCTTGTTCATCACATCGTCGTATTGCAGCACATATTTACGAATGGAGAAGTTCCTTCCTTCCACTCTTTTTTGTGCGTTTTCAATGGATTTGGTCAGCATTCCCGCTTCCAGGGGTACATCCTCCCCCATGCCCAGCTTTCCAACTAATCCCTGTATCCGGTCGCCTCCGAAACGGCGCATCAGATCGTCCTCCAGGGAAATATAAAACTGGGTCTTGCCCGGGTCTCCCTGCCGGCCGGAACGTCCACGAAGCTGATTATCGATCCGGCGGGATTCGTGGCGTTCCGTCCCTAAAATGCGGAGGCCGCCAAGATCCACCACCTTCTGCCTTTCTTCAGGGGTACAGTCCCTGCCCCCCAGGATAATATCCGTTCCCCGCCCTGCCATGTTGGTGGCGATGGTCACTGCCCCTAACCGGCCGGCTTCCGCAACGATCTCTGCTTCCCGTTCGTGCTGTTTGGCGTTTAGAACATTGTGCTTGATACCCCGGCGCTTCAGCAAAGCGCTGATAATCTCCGACCTCTCGATGGAAATGGTACCTACGAGAATGGGTTGCCCCCTCTCATAGCATTCGGCAATCTGGTTGGCAATGGCGGTGAACTTTCCCCGCTCCGTACTGTAGATGGAGTCTTCCATGTCGACTCTGGTGATGGGCTTATTTGTAGGAATCTCCACCACATCCATGTTGTAGATCTCCCGGAATTCCTCTTCTTCCGTCTTTGCCGTACCTGTCATACCGGCTAGCTTGTTGTACATTCGGAAGTAATTTTGCAGGGTGATGGTTGCCAGGGTTTTGGATTCCTGTCGGACAGAAAGCCCCTCCTTCGCCTCGATGGCTTGGTGCAAGCCTTCGCTGTAGCGCCGTCCGAACATGAGCCGTCCTGTAAACTCGTCTACGATGACGATTTCCCCGTCTTTTATGATGTAGTCCACATCACGCTTCATCAGGTTGTGGGCCTTCAGGGCTTGGATCACGTGGTGGTTGATCTCCATGTTTTCCGGGTCGGAAAAGTTCTCTACCTTAAAGAATTTCTCGCACTTGGTGACTCCCTGCTCCGTAAGGGAAACGGTCCGCTCTTTTTCGTCCATGGTAAATTCAAAGCCTTCATGGAAGCCGGACACAAACTTATCTGCGATGCGGTACAAATCCGTAGACTTTTCTCCCTGCCCGGAAATAATCAGAGGCGTCCTGGCTTCGTCTACCAGAATGCTGTCCACCTCGTCCACGATGGCGAAGTTCAGTTCCCTCTGCATCATATCTTCTTTGTAGATGACCATGTTATCCCGCAGGTAATCGAATCCGAACTCGTTATTGGTGCCATAAGTAATGTCCGCTTCGTAGGCCAATTTCCGTTCCGGCCCGGTTACCGCGTGGATTACGCAGCCTACGGTCATTCCGAGGAACCTGTAGATCTGACCCATCCATTCCATGTCTCTTTTGGCAAGGTAGTCATTGACGGTAACTACATGAACCCCTTTCCCCGCGAGTGCATTGAGATAAGCTGCAAGGGTAGCAACAAGGGTCTTTCCTTCACCGGTCTTCATCTCGGCAATCCGCCCCTGATGGAGGACCACGCCTCCTACCAGTTGAACCCGGAAATGCTTCATGCCTAGGGTTCGCCATGCCGCTTCCCGTACTGCCGCAAAGGCCTCGGGCAGCAGATCATCTATGGTTTCTCCTGCCGCCATCCTGTCCCGGAACACCCCGGTCATTGCCTGCAGTTCCTCATCGGTCTTTGCTGCCATGATTTGGTCCAGTTCCTCGATCCGGTCTACAATTTTATCGATTTTTTTCAACTCTTTGGTGTTGATGTCTCCGAATATTTTTTCTAATATGCTCATACAGACAATCCCTCTCTGTTCCTGATCTTCCGTAACTCCCGGCTTGCTAAAATCATTCGGCTCGCCAGTTTTTTATTATACCACGCAGGTATATAAAAAGCAAAAAAGGGCAGATGCCCTTTTTCAACAATTTATGCCGTACTTATCCTTAACTTTCTTGCTTTTCTAAAAAGAAGGCCTCATAAATCGCCCGGATGGCATTCTCAAAATCCACGTTTTCCACGCCGACAATAATGTTCATTTCGCTGGACCCCTGGTCAATCATCCGGATATTGACCCCTGCCTTGTAGAGAGCGCTGAAAAGCTTGGCCGAAACACCTCTGCGCCGGTTCATGCCTCTTCCTACTGTGGCAATCAACGCCATATCTTCGTAAACGTCAAGGCTGTCGGGAGAAAGGCGTCTTTGCATTTCCTCAAGGATGTCCGGTAGCTTTCCGTTGGTCTTCTTCTTCGAAAGAACAATAGAGATGGTATCGATGCCGCTGGGCAGATGTTCTACCGGGATCCCATAGTCCTCTAAAATGCTGAGGCAACGCCTGATGAAGCCGGCTTCCGCGCTCATCATGTTCTTATAAATGGCGATGACCACGAAATCCTTGCTGCCTGCAATGCCGGTGATGATTTTATCCCCGGCCTTCTGGCTGGTGTCGGAAACGATCAGGGTGCCGGGATGGGTTGGATCGTTGGTATTCCGTATATTGATGGGGATGTTGCCGGCTCGTACCGGATAAATGGCATCCTCATGGAGTACGGAAGCCCCCATATAGGAAAGTTCCCTCAGCTCCTTGTAGGAAATCATATCTATCTGCTCCGGATTCTTGATAATCCGGGGATCTGCGACCATAAACCCGGATACATCGGTCCAGTTCTCGTAAACATCGGCCTTTAAGGCCCTGGCCACCAGAGAGCCCGTAATGTCGGAGCCTCCTCTGGAAAAGGTTTTGATGCTTCCGTCCGGTTTACTGCCGTAAAAGCCAGGAATCACAGCTCTCTCATGTTTCAGAAGCTCCTCAGCCAGTCTCTTATCCGTCTCTTCATCCAGGAGTTTACCTCTTTCGTCAAAGCAAATGAGACCGGCCGTATCCACGAAATCATAGCCCAGATAAGCGGAAACAACCAATGCCGTAAGGTATTCGCCCCTGCTTGCTATGTAGTCCTCGCTTGCATTGCTTTGAAGATTTCTGTCGATCTCGGCAAATTCCTTATCCAGGTCGATATCGATGTTTAGGTTCATCTTGAGCGCCAGAAACCGGTCACAGACCACCTGGAAAATCTGCCGATAATCTACGTTGTGGTCAATATGGGCTTTGCACAAATAGAGGAGATCCGTCACTTTGTTATCCTGTTCAAAGCGTTTCCCCGGCGCAGACACGATTACATACTTCCTGTCCGCTTTGTGTTCCACGATTTTTTTGAGTTTGGCCAGCTGGATGCCGTCGGCCACGGAGCTCCCCCCAAATTTTGAAACGATTACTCCCATTGATTGCCCCTCTGAAAAATAGATTTGTCGTTTATTCTATAGCAAAGAACAGCGAAGGTCAACTAAAAAGCCGAATCTTCTCCCATATTCTTCTCCGATACTATAGTATTCGATTTACTTATTTCTGCGCTTGTGCTTTCAATGTTTCCGCTTTGTCGGTCCTCTCCCAGGGCAAATCCAGTTCCGGTCGTCCGAAGTGACCGTAGGCTGCCAGCTGGCGGTAAATGGGCCTGCGAAGGTCAAGGTCCGAAATGATGGCGGCGGGGCGCAGGTCGAAATTGGCCTCCACTAATTCTGCCAGCTTTTCGTCGGATACCTTTCCTGTTCCGAAACTGTCCACAGAGATAGAAACCGGTTTTGCCACACCGATGGCATAGGCAAACTGGATTTCACACTTGTCCGCCAGCCCCGCTGCCACGATGTTTTTGGCGATATAACGAGCCATATAAGCTGCCGACCGGTCCACCTTTGTGGGATCTTTCCCCGAAAAAGCTCCGCCTCCATGCTTCCCGTAACCACCGTAGGTGTCTACGATGATTTTCCTTCCCGTAAGCCCGGAATCTCCGTGTGGGCCGCCCACCACAAATCTTCCCGTGGGATTGATAAAATACCGGGTTTCTTCATCCAGCAGCTCTTGGGGAATCACCGGCTTGATCACTTTGGCAATCAGGTCCTTTCGAATCTGCTCCTGCGCTACATCCGGGTCATGCTGGGTGGAGATCAGCACCGTGTCGATGCGGACCACTTTGTCCCCTTCGTATTCCACTGTAACCTGGGTTTTTCCGTCAGGTCTCAGATAAGCCAGTTCTCCGGACTTCCTTACATCTGCCAACTTCTTTGCCAGCTTATGGGCAAAGGAAATCGCCATGGGCATGAGTTCCGGGGTCTCATTTGTGGCATAGCCGAACATGATTCCCTGATCCCCGGCGCCGATGGTATCCAGATGGTCGTGGAGAGTGCCTTCTTTGTACTCAAGCGCCTTGTCCACTCCAAGGGCAATATCCGGAGACTGTTCGTCGATAGCGGTTAAAACGGCGCAGGTGTTGCCGTCAAAGCCGTACTCCCCTTTATCGTAGCCGATGTCCGTAATCACACTGCGAATCAGGCGAGGGATATCTACGTAGCAATCCGTAGTCATCTCTCCCATGACCATGGCCATGCCTGTTGTGGCCGTTGTTTCCACGGCGACCCTGGCGTTGGGGTCCTGTTCCAGCACCGCATCAAGAATTCCGTCGGAAATTTGATCGCATAGCTTATCGGGATGTCCCTCTGTTACCGATTCTGATGTAAATAGTTTTCTTTTCATTTGTTCATTTCCTCCATTTCCGGGCCTCTGTAAAGAAAAACCTCTTCATTGGAAGAGGAAGGTAATCATACAGTTCCCCTCATCTCTCAGAATAAATTCTGTAGGACGTGGCACCTTTACTGTTAAAAACAGGCAGGTTGCCGGGCTTCACAGGGCCTAATCCCTCAGCCGCTCTCGATAAGGTATTTATTCTTTTATTAAACCACGTGATATATTATTCCCATTTGGTTCTGTTGTCAATCATAAATATAG
>CAYOYO010000120.1:0-715 GCA_964408195.1 uncultured Oscillospiraceae bacterium
TCTGAGCGATAGTCTCAATCTTCATTTCCCCTCAATACCTCCTTCAAACAACCTAAGAACTTCTCCGTCTGCTCCATGGTGCCGGTGCTGACTCGAATCCAGTTGTCCCAGCCCCAAAAGTACCCGGGCCGCACGATGACGCCCCTCCTTAGAAGCTCTTCAAACACCTCTTTGGAATGTCTTTTTACATCCACAAATATAAAGTTGGCCCTGGAGGGAAAGTACTCCAATCCCGCTTCGTCAAAGAAGGCCTCCATGGCTCCCAGTGACTTCCCGTTCAGTTCCACGGATCTGGCAATGTGCCCCAGGTCCTTCAAGGCTCCACGGGCCGCTTCCTGAGCCAGCCGATTTACATTGAAGGTGAGCTTGACCTTGTTCATCTCCGCCGCGATTTTCTCCGAAGTGATCAGATAGCCGATACGAAGTCCCGCAATGCCGCTGGCCTTGGAAAAGGTCCGCAGGATCACCGTATTGGGCCTGGTGGCAAGATAGGTAAGACTCTTGGGATAATTGGGGTCCACCGCCGCGTACTCGTAATAGGCTTCGTCGAGAATCACTGCCACATCCTCCGGCACCTTTTCCAGAAAGGCATCCAGCTCCTCCGCCGTAACGATATTGCCGGTGGGGTTGTTGGGGTTGCAGATATAGATCAGCTTGGTGTTCTCGTTGATCGCCTGGAGAAAGCCGGGGAAATCGTAGTTTCTCCCTTGGAAGG
>CAYOYO010000120.1:725-3213 GCA_964408195.1 uncultured Oscillospiraceae bacterium
GGAAGGGAACCGTGCGGACTCTGGCACCCAACAGGCCTGTAGTGGTATTGTAGATACCGAAGGAAGGGGATGCCACAATCACCTCATCTCCCTCGTTAATGAAGGTCTCTGCGATAAGAAAGAGCAGCTCTTCCCCTCCGTTGCCCACTACCAGATTTTCCGGTGTGACTCCCAGATAGGCGGCCAGATCTGCCTTCAGATCCACCGCAGTGGACTCGGGATACAGGTTCATATCATTTAAGGCCTTCCGCACGGCTTCCACTGCCAGCGGCGACGGTCCCAGCTGGTTCTCGTTGGAGGCCAGCTTTTCGATTTCCAAAAGCCCGTATTCCCGCTTCACCTCTTCGATGGGTTTCCCCGGCACATAGGGTTTAAACTGTTCCAATTCTTTTCTGAATAAAGATTTCTTCATTGGAGTTTCCTTTCTGCTGCTTCTGTTATTCTACATCTTCCAGTGTTGAAAGCACCGTGTTATACTTGCCTACCTGGCTGATGCTGAAATCCAAAGGATCCTTGCTCTTCACCCCGTCGGGGACCCGAAGGATGGTGGGATTTACAAATACCGTATCCAGGAAATCACCGTTGACGGCCACCTTACTGTAGGGGGTGAAATTCTCCCCCACCACATAGGTGCTCTTCCCGAAGTTGAAAATCTTGTCCACATGGATGTCTTTTACACCCATCTTCAGGTCTGTCGGAGCAAAGGGATTTTTCATTCCGTAAATATATTTTTTTCCATATAGCATATCATATTGGAGAATCTCCAGGTTGTCCAGATAATTTCCGTAATCTCTCCTGGTCTGATGATACCAGGTGAGTATGCCCTTATGAATGCCCAGAAGCTCGAAAACCCGTGAGGAAAGCTGGTAAGAGGTCAGGTCCTCATCCATTTTCGGCAGATTGAAATTGGATGTGATCACATACTGGGTCTCATAGATGGAACCGTTAATTAAATCCTCTTCGGAAAGGTCCAAAACAGGAAGATGGTCGCCGTAAAACACCACTACGGTATCCTCAAAGTGCTTCAGCTCCTCCATCAGGTCGCCGATGAACCGATCCATTTCAAAGATCTGGTTCACGTAATACTCCATGGCGTTTCGTTTCTCCGCCTCTTCGATGCCCTCTGTAACCCGCACCTCCAAATCCTCTTCTCCAATCAACTGTTCCTCCGGATACTTGCCGTGGCCCTGAACCGACACGGCAAAGACAAAGTCCTTTCCTTCGGTGGACTCTAAAGCTGCACGGATCTCCCCGGTGAGGATCTTGTCCCGGGCCCAATTCTTCGGTGTGGTTTCCACATCATTCATATATTCCAGGGAGGTAAAAGTATCAAATCCCAGGTTAGAAAATACCAGGTTCCTTTCATAAAAAGCTCCCCTGTGATCGTGAACTCCATGGCAGGTGTAGCCCAGATCCTTCAGAATGTAGTTTACACTTTCGCAGGTCCGGTCCTTCATTATGGTCTTGTATGGGTATTCTCCCGGTCCGAAGCTGCGGATCCGCATCCCCGTCAGAATCTCAAACTCCGTATTGGCGGTACCTGCCCCTACCGAGGGCACCCGAAGAAATCCCGTTGAACCCCGCTTCTGCAGTTTGTGGAAGTTGGGTATGGGATCCCGGGAAAAGGTCAGACCCTCTATCATGGTGGGGTCGATAAAGGATTCCAGCTGGACGAAAACCAGGTTAGGCCGCTTTTTCCCGGCTCCTTCTACCGTAAGGAGAACGGGTATGGCAGGATCGGCGATCTCGATGCCCATGGGGATGCCGTCCTGAAAGATCCCCTTCACCATGGATGCGGAATAGCCCTCCGGCATGGGGATGCCCCGAATGAGCCAAGTGTTGAGAAAGCAGTAAGGAACTCCATAATCTTCGTATGCATAACCAAGATTTCCGAAATAGGTGGACAGCCATCTCTTCTCGATGCCCGCGTTTGTGGCTCCTGCGAAGGCCAGGCTGACGGCAATGATCAGCAGCAGATTGGTCTTATAGGGGATAGAAGTTTTCTTCTTTGGCACAAAGAAAAAGGTAAACACGAATAGAGAAAGCACTGCCAGGACTCCTAGGCAAAGGAGCAGTATTTGCCAGGTGCTCATGTAGTTGGGTAATATGGAAAGGCCGTTTTCCAGAAGCGCCAGATCAGAAACGGTAAAGGGGGTCATGCGAAAACTAAGGACCACTCCGTTGGTAATGCCAAGGCCCAGCCACAAGGCAGAAGCAACCACATAATAGAAAATCCTCCGTTTTGTCATGAGAGAAAAACTCAAGGACACAAAAATCAACAGGGTATTGTAGAAAAACACCCCTGGTTCTTCAAGCAGAAAAGAGAGCCCCTGAATCAAAGATTGCCTTCCCAGGCTTTCTATGATGAGATTCAACAGGAAAGCCAGCCCGGCCCCATAGGCCAGCCCCGGGTCTGCGTATTTTCGCAAAAAATCCTTCATGTGCAATGTACCCCTGTTATCCCCTTTTGTCCTAAGCCCCGGTTTCC
>CAYOYO010000120.1:3313-5684 GCA_964408195.1 uncultured Oscillospiraceae bacterium
TGAACGGCTACCGAGAGGGCTCCATAGGCTTTGGTTCCCGGCACCGCCCGGATTCGGTCCCCAACCTCTTTTTGCATCATCACCGTCATGCTTTGGATTTGTCGGGTCCCTTCCCCCCGTTCCTCCAAAACCTTCATGATGATGGGTGATGTAATATAGTAAGGCAGGTTGCCTATGAGTTTGACGCCGGAAAAACCTTCCGGGTTCCCGGAAAATGCTTCTCCGATCAATGGAGCCAGGTCCATGCGGAGGAAATCCCCGTGTACAATGCGGACATTCTGCCGGTCCTTCAAGGTTTCCTGTAAAATAGGCAGGAGCTTTTCGTCAATTTCTATGCCTATGACCTGCCTGGCCTGCTCTGCCGCTGCTGCTGTCAGAACACCCATGCCGGGGCCCACCTCGATGACCAGATCCTCTTTTCCGATAGCAGCCCCTGCTATGATGCGGTCAACGATGTTGCGATCCGTTAGAAAATTCTGTCCCAGGCTTTTGGAAATATGAAAATCGTATTTACTGATGATCTGCTTCGCGGTGGCCGGTGAATAGAGCTTGTCCATTGCGATAAAATTCCTCTCTTGTAATCCCATACCCATTAAGGCGGGCCAAAAATGTCTTGGCGTTAGCCGAGCCGATACCAAGAGCTTTGCCCAGGAGGCTTCTGCGTGCCGCCGCTTCCAAAGAACCGGAAAGACCGAAGAAATCCAGATCTTCCATGCTGAAGGGAGCCGTTCCCTGCCAAAGGGTACATTTGGCTTTCTTCAAGGCTTCTTCGATAGCCTGGGGTGAAGCGTTTTCGATGCCCACATCCCCATTCTTCGAAGCCTCCTCTCTGGATAGAAACGCGTGCCTGCATTGGGGGAATCGATCTTTTATCCGCTTCCTGATGCTCTCTCCGGCAAAATCCGGATCTGTGAAGACGATAACCCCCGGTCCCCGGCAGGCTTTTTCGATCCGCTCCCAGGTCTCTTTCCGAATGTGAAAGCCCCCGGTAACGATGACCTCCGCGTCTAGCGCCGCTTTCACGGCGCTTTCGTCATCCCGGCCCTCTACTACTATAATCTGCTCAATCCGATGCTTCATTCTCTTCTTTGTCCTTTTCCCTCAACACATAGAGGGTCTCCCCGGGCATGATCATCCGTAGCTGCTCTCTGGCTTGCTGTTCGATGTAGTCATTACTGCCCACGTGAGACAGCTCTTCTTCCAGGGCTTCCTTCTCCGCCTCCAAAGCCGAAAGCTGCTCCTCTGCGGCAGCTTCCTCCATTTTCAGGGAAATCACATTGTATACGGAGGCGCCGATGATCAGCGCGATGACAACAAAAATCATGCCGTAAACCAGCTTGCGACGCAGGCTTTTAATCACCTGACGGCGTGTAGGCTTCCCGGCAGGGGCTTTTCTCTTCTGCGGCCGTGCGACAACAGACAGCTTGCGACGCTCCCGCCGCTCCTGCCTGGCAGCTTCAATGTCTATGACCTGATTGTTTTTAAATTCTCTGCTTCTGCGCCTTTTCGGCATGGGGCACTCCCGCTACCGCTCTTACCGGTTTCCTGTTTATGGCTTTGCATAAGCATTCTGTAACACCTAAAAAACTTACATATGCTTGCGGATATTGTACCATAAAAAGACACCGAGAGTAAAGCCAAGGGTGCCGTGAACCGTCACCGCTCCGTAGTCGGCATAATAGAGACAAGCGGAGGTGACAAGAGCCGCCGCCAGCCAGAAAAGCAGCTCCTGAAGAACAAAGATGACCTTTTTCGGTTGAAACTCCCTTTGGTAAGACCGAAACAGCTGACGGAATACGGCCACTCCCGCACCGCAAAAAAACATGACAAAAAAGCCGAAGACCTGGTCTTTTATCAGCGGACTCATTTCAACAGTTTTTTCAGAAGACCAGCCTGAGATTTCTCCCGCTTTTCCGTATATAAGGCGGAATTCACCGTACCGGTTATAATCGCCTTTCCTTCTTCGATGTCCAGCATCTTTATGTGAAGATCCTTCCCGGCAAGCTGAAGTCCTCCACCATGCAGCGAGAGCAGTATGGTCTCTTCGTCAAAGCTGTCAATATCGGCCACTTCTGTAATGGTGATCTGCTTTCTGTCTTCGATGAGAAGATTGTGCATGTTCATTCCCCCTCACCTATTTCTATGCAGTTACTGGGGGCTGTATTCAATTAAAAACCTAAGACAGGGGACGGTTCCCTGTCTTGCTTAAGATAGCACAACAGCAAGACACGGAACCGTCCCCTGTCTTACCCTGTCTTACCTGTCCGGATTCAATTATTCTATGTTCTGCATGCCCCGGGTTGTGGAGAGCGGCAGGCTTATGGTGACTTTCGAACCCTGTCCCGGTTTGCTCTGGATAGCAATGGTCCCT
>CAYOYO010000121.1:0-5647 GCA_964408195.1 uncultured Oscillospiraceae bacterium
GATTAATACCCTACCGCATTGACCTTTATGTAGCTCCTTTTCTCGCTTCCTGATGAAAGTATTGACAAAGGCCTCATCTATTAAACCCGGTTTCAGCATTTTTGCCGCCCTCCAGCCGTAAAACTTCCAGTAAAATATTCTATCATTTTATCTTCTTTCCCCTTGTTCGTAAACCTCCCGAGCTATAAAGTAAAGAACTTGTCATATATGCTGCTCCTTATTTTTCTTTTCTCCGCCTGTTTTTCGTTTCCTCCTTGCTAGCCTTGCGGTTTGGGTTTATAATGGTTCTTAGGCTGAACGGAGAGTTATTGCTAACAGTTGCTTGTTCGGTCAATTTCTTTTATTAACGTACTTAGGAGGTGAAAGTACACATGGATTCCGGTCCCAGTCCTACCGGCAAACATACCGGCAAAAAATCTGCACATGTCCCTGCTTTCACGGAGCAAAAGACAGCTTTCCCAGACTGACGGAATGCTTCATTCGCTGTGGACGATGTGCCAAAACCAACGAGGAGGTACATGCCCATGGAGTATGATAGAGAACGGCTGTCGGAGGAAAGCATCTCTCTGATCTTAGAATTAATTGAAAAAAGGAATTACATCAAGGCAAGGGAAGAGCTCCTGCAATACAACGAGGTTGATATCGCAGAGATCTTAGAGGACGTGATGGAAGCCGCAGGGGTGGATAAGACCATCGTGCTGTTCCGTACTCTCCCCAAAGACATTTCCGTTGAAGTTTTTTCATACCTTAATATTGAAGAGCAGTTGACGATTATCAACGCTATTACGGACAAAGAACTCCACTATATCTTTGAAGAGTTGGCTTTTGACGATATGATCGACGTGCTGGAGGAGCTGCCCGCCAATATCGTGGATAAGATTCTGGCAAAGTCCACCAAGGAAGAACGGGGACTTATCAACACTTTTTTAAATTACCCGGAAAACAGCGCCGGGAGTCTGATGACCCCGGATTATATCAGCCTGCAGAAGGACATGACGGTAAGAGAAGCTTTAGCATATATTAAAAAGGAAGGGATGGACAGCGAAACGGTCTACACCTGCTACGTAAAGGACAAAGGTCGGAAGCTTATCGGCATCGTATCCCTCAGGTCTCTGGTCATCTCAGACGATCAGGTGGCTGTTGAATCTATAATGCAGACCGACTATATGGCCGTCAATGTTTTGGACGATCAGGAACAGGTATCAAACCAGTTTAAAAAATACGGATTTCTCGCCATGCCCGTAGTGGATAATGAAAACCGGCTTGTAGGCATCATTACCGTAGATGACATTCTGGACATTATCGACGAGGAAACCACTGAGGACTTCCAAAAGATGGCCGGCGTGGCTGTCTCAACGGAAGAATATCTGGATATGAGCGTCTGGAAGCACGCGAGAAACCGATTCCCCTGGCTGCTGTTCCTCATGGTTTCCCTCATGGTCACAGGTCTCATTATTACCCAATTTGAGGCCCTTTTGTCCCAAGCCATCGTCCTTGTGGCTTACCTCCCACTCCTCATGGGCACGGGGGGAAATTCCGGCTCCCAGTCGGCTACTCTGATCATACGCGGTATTGCTGTGGGAGACATCTTGCCAAAGGATGCCTGGCAGGTGCTGTGGAAAGAGCTCCGGGTCAGCTTTCTCATCGGACTGGGACTCAGCAGTCTGAATTTCGGAAAGATCATGCTTCTGGACGGCGAGAGTGCAGCTGTAGCCCTTACCATCTGCAGCTCTATGTTGATCATCATCGTCATGGCCAAAACCATCGGAGGGATGCTTCCTATGGTGGCAAAGAAGCTGGGTATCGACCCGGCATTGATGGCAAGCCCAATGATTGCTTCACTGACGGATATGGTTTCCGTGACAACTTATTTTGCTCTGGCGTCTTTGATCATGGGAATATAAATAAGTTGTAAAGCATGTTACGAAAGAGAGAATACAGGAGGATCAAATGAACCAGTCAGTCATCCAACAGACCGTTTTGAACCTGAAATCCAACGGTTTTACCGTCAAGTACTTTGAGGACAGCCAGACTGCGAAAGCAGCGATTCTTCAAGAAGTTGCGCCGGATCAGACCGCCGGTTTCGGCGGTTCTATGACCGTTGAGGCCTTAGGGATTTATGATGCGTTGAAAGCTGGGGGAAATGTTGTCTACAATCACGGAAAGCCATCAGAAGGATTGGACAGGAGTACCCTATTGAAACACGCTGCCGTAGCCGATATTTACTTTTCCAGTACAAATGCCATTACGGTAAGCGGCAGTCTGATCAATATTGACGGGACGGGCAACCGCCTCTCCGGCCTGCTTTTCGGCCACAAGAGGGTCATCATTATCGCAGGAGTGAACAAAATTGCAGGCAGCCTAGACGAGGCATGGATTCGGATCAAGAATGTAGCAGCACCTGCCAATGCAAAAAGGCTTAACCGAAATACCCCCTGTGCGGCTTCGGGCAAATGTATGAACTGTAACTCTTCTGACCGGATATGCAAGGCTACTCTCATGATTGACCGTCAACCCAATGCCGTACCCATTACCATTTATCTGATTAACGAAAATCTGGGCTATTAATATATTTGAATTTTCTCACTTTTTCAACTTCTGGCCAGCACCCCTCCCACCCCTTGACGCTGAAATACCGTTATGCTATGGTGGAGACAGCGATACATTGTTCTAGTTTTAACAATTTTTGTATAACGATAATTTATGGAAAGAGGCGAGAAAATGACAAACCTAACCGAAAAGTATCTCGAAATCGTAAAGAAGAGAAACCCAGGCGAAGCAGAATTTCATCAAGCTGTGGAAGAGGTTCTCATCTCATTGGAACCGGTTCTGGAAAAGTATCCGGAATATGTGGAGTCCGGAGTACTGGACAGGCTGCTGGAGCCTGACAGACAGATTATGTTCCGCGTTCCCTGGATCGATGACAACGGCAAATGTCAGGTCAACAGAGGTTTCCGGGTACAGTTCAACAACGCCATCGGTCCCTACAAGGGCGGCTGCCGGTTCCACCCCTCGGTATACCTGGGAATCATGAAATTCCTCGGCTTTGAACAGATTTTCAAGAACGCTCTCACTACGCTTCCTATCGGCGGCGGCAAGGGCGGCGCCGACTTCGACCCCAAAGGAAAGTCCGATGCGGAAATCATGCGCTTCTGCCAGAGCTTTATGACTGAGCTGGCGAAATACATCGATGCGGATACCGATGTACCTGCCGGAGATCTGGGTGTGGGAGCAAGAGAAATCGGTTATATGTTCGGGCAGTACAAGAGAATGACTGCCAAGTGGGAAGGCGTTATGACTGGTAAAGGCGTTGGCTGGGGCGGCTCTCTGGCCAGAACGGAAGCCACCGGTTATGGGATTGTCTACTTCGCTGAAAATATGCTGAAGGCCCACGGTGAAACCATTAAGGGCAAGACCGTTGCCGTATCCGGATTCGGAAACGTATCTTGGGGTACCGTATCCAAGGTCAACCACCTTGGCGGTAAAGTTGTTACCATTTCCGGTCCCGACGGCTTTATTTATGACGAAGCCGGTATCTCCGGTGAAAAGATTGATTACATGCTGGCTCTCAGAGCTACCAACAACGATGTGGTTGGACCTTATGCGGACAAGTTCCCCGGCGCCAAGTTCTTCCCGGGCGAAAGACCCTGGGGCATCAAGGTGGATTTGGCTATCCCCTGTGCAACGCAGAACGAAGTGGGCATTGAGGATGCGAAGAAAATGGTTGCCAACGGACTGAAATTCTACTGTGAAGGAGCCAACATGCCTACTTCATTGGAAGCCATCAACTATCTGCTGGACAACGGCGTTATTATCGGGCCTGCGAAAGCAGCCAATGCCGGCGGCGTAGCCGTTTCCGCACTGGAAATGACCCAGAACAGCATGAGGCTGGAATGGAGCTTTGAAGAAGTGGATCAAAAGCTTTCCGGCATCATGGATTCCATATTCAATGCCTGCGCAAGCGCAGCCAAGGAATTCGGAATGGAAGGCAACTACATTGCCGGTGCCAATATTGCAGGCTTCCTGAAGGTTGCCAAGGCAATGAAAGCTCAGGGTGTGGTCTAAACCCGGATCGTTTGATACGTATACATAAAAAGAGCAGCTGCAGAGCTGCTCTTTTTATTATATGGAATTTCTACTGTGCCAACTTTTTATAAGACTCATATCTTTCTGCAGCGTCCTCTGCGGCCCTGGCAAACAACTTGTCTGCCTCCTCAGGGAATTCGGAAAGCAGGGAGGTGTATCTTACCTGACCCATGAGGAACTCCCGGAACTCTCTCTTGGGCTCCTTGGAATCCAGGATGAACGGATTCTTTCCTTCTTCCTTCAGAAGCGGATTGTAGCGATAGAGGTGCCAGTATCCGGTCTCAACGGCATCCTTGGTATCTTCCTGAGTCTTACCCATGCCCTTCTTGATACCGTGGTTGATGCAGGGAGCATAGCAGATAATCAGGGATGGCCCGTCATAGCTTTCTGCTTCCGTTATAGCCTTCAGCAGCTGGTTTTTGTCTGCGCCCATACCCACCTGAGCCACATATACATAACCGTAGGACATGGCCATCATGCCCAGATCCTTTTTCTTGACTTTCTTTCCGGAAGCGGCAAACTTGGCGATGGCAGCTGTAGGTGTAGATTTTGAGGACTGGCCTCCCGTATTGGAATACACCTCAGTGTCAAATACCAGCACATTGACGTCCTCTCCCGATGCCAGAACATGGTCCAATCCGCCGTAACCGATGTCGTATGCCCATCCGTCTCCGCCCAGGGCCCAGACGGATTTTTTCACCAGGAAGTCCTTGCGATTTGCGATTTCAGCCACAAGAGCTTTTGCTTCTTTATCAAGGGCCGGAGCATTTTCAATGGCCGCAAGTACCTTTTCACTGGCTTCTCTTGTAGCACTTCCGTCATTCTTTTTGGCAATCCAGTTTTCAAGGGCTTCTTTCATTTCAGATGGGATATCCTTCGAAAGGAGAGCTTCCATGCTGTCCTGGATCTTATCTCTCATCTGCCGGACGCCGATGGCCATACCCAGGCCATACTCGGCGTTGTCCTCAAAGAGGGAATTTGCCCAGGAAGGCCCTCTTCCGTTTTCATCCTTGCAGTAAGGCATGCTGGGAGCGGAAGCACCCCAGATGGAGGAGCAGCCTGTTGCGTTAGCAATCATCATCCGGTCTCCATAGAGCTGGGTAATCAGCTTGATATAAGGTGTCTCGCCGCAGCCTGCGCAGGCGCCGGAAAATTCAATATAGGGCTTTGCAAACTGGCTGCCCTTAATGCTTGTCTTGCTCATCAGGTTGTCTTTGATGGACACGGTCTGGCTGTATTCCCAATTCTCAGCCTGATCCATCTGAGAGCCGATGGGCTTCATGACGAGAGCCTTGGTCTTGGACGGGCAGATATCCGCGCAGTTTCCGCAGCCCAGGCAGTCAAGAGGAGATACCTGCATCCTGTATTCCAGGCCTTCGTAGCCTTTGCCGGTTGCCTTAAAGGTCGTAAAGCCTTCGGGAGCCTTGGCTTTTTCGTCGGCTGAAAGGAGCGCCGGACGAATGGAAGCATGGGGGCATACAAAGGAACACTGATTACATTGGATGCAGTTTTCCGAAATCCATTCCGGCACATTGACTGCAACGCCTCGCTTTTCATAGGC
>CAYOYO010000122.1:0-5623 GCA_964408195.1 uncultured Oscillospiraceae bacterium
TGGTATAATATAGTAAAGGTGATTTTATGGAACTACAAAAGAAAATATATTCAGCAAAAGAAATGATTGAGGTTGGAGAAAAAATTGGGAAACTACTAAAGCCAAATGATATCATAACTCTTGAGGGGGATTTAGGGGCAGGTAAAACTACCCTAACAAAAGGGATTGCTAGGGGTCTAGATATTAATGATGTAGTTAATAGCCCCACCTTTACAATTCTAAAAATCTATGAAGGTCGGCTTCGTTTATATCATTCTCGGTGGCATAATCTGCATCAGGGTGCGAAGAGGGGGTGGGGATTTTTGTATATGTAATGGATGACGAGGGTATATAGGAGAGTGCGATCTGAAATATATCGCATTGATACTCTATTCGAAACAAAAATTTCCGCCAGGTTGCAGTGAGTAAAAGATGCCATAGGGAAATACTGCAGAGGCTTACTCTACGGCCTTGAGGGCCTCCACCATATCGATGCCTTTCAGCCTCTTATGCATAATCAGCATAACGACTATGGAGAATGCAAAGGTAAAACCTGTGGCATAGACATAGGTAGCCGCTTTGACTGCAGGGTCCATCATCACATTGGTCGGCGGAAGGGCGAATACGATGATGCCATGGAGCAGCAGGCCCAGCCCGTATCCCAGTATTATGCCAATCATCGTCAGCAACGATGTCTCGCGGTAGACATACGCAGTCACCTCTTTGGGATAAAAGCCCAATACCATTATGGTGGAAAGCTCCCTTATCCTCTCGGACACATTGATGTTGGTAAGATTATAAAGCACTACCACAGCCAGCATGGATGAGGCGAGAATGATGACGAATACCACGATGTTGAGGGAGTTCACCAGCTCCGTAATAGCATCTACGGAGATACTGGTATTCAGCGTGTTTAAAACTACATCCTTATTCAGTATACTCGTAGAAAAATCGCTGACACTCTTGTCTCCGTGGTCGTTCAGCAGGATGAAGTCGCAGTTCGGCAGGTATTTCTCTCCCCACACTTCCTCATAATACACAGACGAAAGATACAGATAGTGTCCACTGTAATTTTCGGTGATTCCGGAAATGGTAATTATCTGTTCTTCTCCGTCGCCGTCCTTGAAGGATATCTCCCCTCCCACACCAATATGGAGGATCGTGGCGATTTTTTCGGAAATCACCGCCCCGTTATCAAGTGGGAGAGGTTCTTTGGTCCTACGATCCTGAAGTCTGTTTATAGTACTGAAAGATTCGGGATTTTCCGGTACGATAATATTGATATGCTGGTCGGGCTTTCCCGGAATCCTCACCAGACCCTGCTCATACTTCGCGGGAAAAGTCTCCGAAATGCGGCTATCGGAAGCTAGATTCTGTCGGTACTCTTCCAACTCAGCAGCGTCGGCATCCTCGTCATATATCACGATAGTGTCGTAGTGGAAAAGCTCTCCGTATTGCTTATCCAAAATGCCGGTGACGGAATCGCGAATCGCAAATCCCATGAAAATCAGTGCCGCACAGCCTGCCACTCCAAGGATCGTCATCAGCATACGTTTCTTGTAGCGAAAGATATTACGGGCAGTTACTTTGCTGTTGAAGGATAGTCTCTGCCAGAGAGGCGTAAACCGCTCCAACAAAATGCGGTTTCCATCTTTGGGGGTTTTGGGACGTAAAAGAGTCGCGGCATTGTCTTTCAAAGAAGCTTTCGTTGTCAGCAGAGCTACAAAACCCGTGCAGAACAAGCTTATGGTAACAGCGGTTACGCTGAATAGGGGAGAATATTCTGGAATCGATTCATGAAACAGGAAATTAGAGGAATAAGCTTGGAAAACCACGGGCATCAGGATCTTTTGGCCGGCAATAATTCCCGCTACGCTGCCGATTAAGCTTGCGGTGCTTCCGTAAACAAGGAATTTTTTTATGATGCTGCCGTTGGAATATCCCAGGGCTTTCAGCGTTCCGATCTGCAGCCTTTGTTCGTCGACCATCCGGGTCATGGTGGTCAGCGATACCAGGAGGGCAATCAGGAAAAAGAACACGGGAAATACCATAGAAAGAAGATCCATGCTCTCGGAGTTTTCCATGTATTGATAAAAACCCATGTCTTTATAGCGGTCATGAACGGTATAGTCCGGTATTTTCAGCACGGCCAAATCTCGCCTGGCCTTCCTCACGTCGCCCTTTGCCTCCGCGATCTCTTCCAGGGCATCGGGGAGCTCGCTTTCGTATTCTTCAAGCCCTTCTTTGTAATCCGCTTCTCCGTCAATCAGCTCGCGATAGGCATCCCGGAGCTCTTTTTCGCCCTTAGCTTTCTCTTCGGCCAGGGTTTCTTTGGCATCAGTCAACTCGATGACACCGTCATCATACTCCTTTTGACCGTCCAGCAGCTCGATTTCTGCATCTGCCAGATCAATCTCCCCGTCGGCGATTTCCTTCCGGGCATTCTCCAGCTCTTCTAGGGCATCTTCGTATTCGGCTTTCCCTTCGTTGTATTCCGCCCGGCCGGCACTGAGCTTTCTTCTTCCGCTGTCAAGCTTCACCTCCGCATTATCCAAAAGCACCTTTTGATCCTGAAGTGTTTGCTTTTGGGCGAGCAGGCCGCTTTGCTGCATTTCCAGCTGTTCCTTCTGTGCCTGAAGCACCGCCAGGTCGGCGCCTTCCTGTGACATAGCTATCTCGATTCCTTGCAATGCAGTGGAGATTTGAGAAAGCCCGTCGTCTATCTGATCCATGCCGGCCTGCCAAGCAGCTTTATTTTCTTCCAGCTTTGCACGGCCCTGTCTCAGCTTTTTGGCGCCGGAGGCGATTTCCTTTTCTGCTTTATCCAGTTCTTCCTTTGCATCGGCCAGTTCCTTCTCTCCGTCCAAAAGCTTTTGCTTTGCATCCGCCAGCTCCTGCTCCCCTTCGTAGTATTTCAGGTAGCCGTCCAGCAGTTCTTCGTAAGCGTCCGCCAGTTCCTTTTCCCCGTCGATGATTTCCTGTTCCGCATCAGCGATTTCGATGGCAAAATCAATCTTCCCCTTCCTGTAGTCCGCCCAGCCTTCGTCCAGTTCTTTCCTTGCATCTGTCAGCTCCGTCTTCGCATCCGCCAGTTCTTTCTCGGCATCGGTGATTTCCTCTTCGGCTTCCGCGATGTCCCCGGCTCCTTCTTCTTGAATCTCTCTGCGCCTCTCCTCAGGGCGAAGGTCAAACAGATTCTCAACGCGGCTGACATGGGCCTCCATACGCTCTTTATACTCGTCAGAACCAGCATCCATCCCTTGCACATCGGTGAAATTCAGCCTGGCTAAGCTGTAATTTTCCATGTCGAAATTCTCCTCCGAAATGACGCCGAAAAAATCCAGCACGCCGTCACCGGCGGATGAGACCCCCTTCTGGGTAGGGAGCAGATATTCGGGAGAATTGACAAAGCCAACGATTTCAAATATATAGCGTTTCAGGGAACGGTCGTCTTCATTCTTTTCCCGGACAAAGGAGATTTTATCACCGACCCTGTATCCCTTCTTCATCATGAGCGCATCCATTGACACCTCGTTTGCGGCAGCGGGGAGCCTGCCCTCCACCACCTCATATTGGGGAAAAGCGGCGGCGGATTCCAGTCGTACCACATATCCGGCCCCCCGTATCATCTGATCCGCCCGGTATGTATAGGTAATCCCTTCCACCCCAGGCAGCAGAGAAAGGATCTTCCTGTCCTTTTCATCGATGCCGATGGGGGAGCTGACGGTCATGTCCCCCAGGTTATATGTGTCCGTAAAGGTGAGCAGCGTATTCCGCATGGTGGAACCGGTCACCCAGAGACCCTCAAAAACAAAGGCTCCAAGGGCGATCATGAGCAGAATGGACAAAAATCGGGATCGTGACTTTGTCAGTTCTTTATATATGTCTTTGTCCAGTGCTTGTTTTAACAAAGCGAATTACCTACCCCTTCCATTTTGGCCTACCATTCAATCTCATCAATGGAGATCGGATCTGGATTGATTGTGATGTTTCTGACCTTTGCGTCGTTGATTTCTATGACGCGATCCGCTATGGGAGCTATCGCTCGGTTATGGGTGATCACTATGACAGTGGTGCCGGTCTCCTTGCAGGTGTTTTGGAGGAGTTTCAGTATGGCTTTCCCGGTTTTATAATCCAATGCTCCTGTCGGTTCATCCGCCAACAACATCTTGGGGTTCTTGGCGAGAGCCCTCGCGATGGCGACTCTCTGCTGCTCTCCTCCGGAAAGCTGGGCAGGAAAATGATTCAACCGGTTGCCGAGACCGACGCTTTCTATCGCTCCCTTTGCATCCTTTGCGCCCGGGACGATTTGGATGGAAAGTTCAACATTTTCCAGCGCGGTGAGATTGGGCACCAGATTATAGAACTGAAAAACGAAGCCCACCTCCAGCCGGCGGTAGGTAATCAATTCACGGCTGCTGTATTTTGCGATGTCCCTGCCATCGACGATCACCTGGCCTTCATCACAGGTATCCATTCCACCGAGAATATTAAGCACCGTTGATTTACCTGCACCGGAAGGCCCTACAATCACGGCAAATTCTCCTTTCTCTATTTGAAAATGGATACCGTTGTTTGCTACGATAACGGTGTTGCCCATCTTATAGCGCTTATAACAATCGATCATCTGAATATATGCCATCCCCTAAACTCCCATCCTTAAGCTTCCGCCCTTAAACTCCCATCGTATAATACTCGGTTCTCAAGATCCTTCCGTCACTTTTTCAAATCCGGATCCTTCGCTTCCATGACCCACATGGAAAGTTCAATCAACCGGTTTAATTCCATCACATTGTCTTCCTTAAGCCCCTCAACCAGCAGATCAAAATATCGCTCCACCTGCCTTTGCTGAACCCTGATAAAGTCTAGCCCCACTGGTGTAAGTGTCACCTGCATCCGTCTCCTGTCGTCCCAGCAGAGTTCCATTGCAATGTATTTTTTCTTTCGCAGGGAGCGCAAGGTTGCTGTAATTCTGGATCTTGACACATGGAGCTTCTCGCTTAATTCGGAAGGATTTATAATCCTGTCGGGGTTTTGGAGCAGATAAAAAAGAACCTGAACCTCGCCCTGTAAAAAAACTGCAAGATTACGGAAGACATTCATCTCATACATTTTTACCAATGATGTAATCAGCAAATTTCGCAAATCTGAAGAATCCATTGCATCTTCCCCCTAGAAAATATATATATAATAGTTAACAGTGTGTATTATACACCTTGTTAACCATATAGGCAAGGCGATGCCGTAATTTATACTCCGATAGAATCCAAAACGGCGAAATCAACATTGCCCTTTCAGATCGGAATCCTACTTGATATTTGGTGAATATGTGATTAAGATATATATTGTGTTTCAGACGAATGAATATATCATTCGACAATATATCATGAAATTCCCGTATTTTGATATATCAGCCATCTGCATTTTCGGCATACTGTCTGCCGAAGTTCTCGCAGGGCACTTAATTTATAATATCCGCGCTACCTGAAATCGCAGATATCATATCATGAACAGAAATGAGGAAAAAATTTGCTTAACCCATACATTTGGCTTTTGAGTTTCGGTCATCTGGTTGTTGATTTAGCCCAAGGAGTTCTTCCTATCATTACGCCATTACTGGCGCAAAAACTAAATCTGACTTTTT
>CAYOYO010000123.1:0-3260 GCA_964408195.1 uncultured Oscillospiraceae bacterium
CTGGCAGCTGTCAGGAAAGAAATAGGCAGCTTGTGGGGAGCCTTGGGGGTTGTGCTTTTCCAGACCGGTATAGCCTGGATTGTGGCATTTATCGTCTACAATATGGGGAAACTGATCCTGTAACCATTTCGTTTCATCTATACTATAATGGTTAGCATTTTGTCAGAGCGCACTGCAGAAGCTAACCATTTCCTTTGATTCTTCCCGAAATGGTTAGCATTGGAGTCAGGGCAGGAGGCGGAAGCTAACCATTTTCTTTAATCGCTGCCGAAATGGTTAGCATCCCAGTCAGAGCGAGAGGCTTAGGCTAACCATTTCCTTTGATTCTTGCCGAAATGGTTAGCATTGGAGTCAGTTCTAACACGCAGAATCTGCCCCCTGGTAGGAAAACCAGCCAAAGGGTCTGTCCCCGTGGCTGGTTTTGTTGATGGCTTGTATCGTTGATCGAATCTCAATATCCACCGAACATGGAAAGCAGTACACCTGCGGCAACGGCGGAGCCGGAAGCCGACATTGCCGCTACTTCTTAAATTAGAATTTCTCCCTTTGCTAGAATGGCTGCCGAACCTCCCACCCGAATCTTCAGGTTCGATTCGTCGGAGCCCACATTGCTCAGGATGATAGAGGGGCGCCCCATATCTTCACCCTGCAGGAACCTGCAGGAGGATCCCGCATCGATGAGGGCATTCTTGTAGAGATAATAGGTCAGGGCTCCGTTGGAAGTCCCTGTGGCCGCCTCTTCATCGATGCCGAAAGCCGGGGCAAAATTCCGGCAGTAAGCTGTCACCTGGCCTAAATCGCAGGTGCCTTCGCAGCACTCGGACCCAATCAACCCTTCTCCCGGGGCAAATGCGTGAACCCCGACCACCCCGTAGGTCTCCGAAAGAGCGGCCAGAGCAGGGAAATCCGGTTTGATGCGGGCCAGGGCATCCACGTCTTTCACCGGCAGCAGGATATCCGGCAGTCCGGTTGAGATGATTTCCGGGAAGAGCTCCCACTGATCATCCAGAGGGATTCTGTCGGCCGCTTCTGTTAAGCCCATGACCACATAGAGCCGGTCAACTTCTGTCTTTTTGCTGATGATCCCCAGCGACTCCGGGGCAGCCATATCCATCATTACAAATCCCTTCCCCAGGCTGATTTCGATTTCTCCTGCCAATGTTTCCGCAATACAGGTTTCTCCGATAGAAACCTTTCCTGCATCCAACAGGGCATAGAAAGAGCCAATAGTAGCGTGACCGCAGAGATCCACCTCCGCAGCGGGAGTAAAATACCGAAGTTGAAACCTCCCCGGCCCCTTTTCCATGATAAAAGCCGTTTCCGAATAGCGGAGTTCCGCTGCGGTCTTTTGCATCACCTCATCCGGGGGATAATCCGCTCCTTCCGACAGAAGCACCACACCTGCAGGGTTTCCCCCAAAAATCTGCTCCGCAAATGCATCAACAATGTAAAATCTCATAAAAACACCCCCCTACTATTCCTCCAAGCCTATAGGTCAATTATAACAGAAGATCAGCTGGAGGGACAGACCCCGTGGAGGCAAATGCAGCCACGGGGTCTGTCCCCGTGGCTGCATTACTACATTATATATGTGCCGATTTCGCAGTTTTTTATTCTGCCGCCGGGCTCATGACCACGAAGGCCGCCCAGTCTACATCTTCGTCATAGTTATTGCCCCAGTCGTAGATCAACCGCTCATAAGACTCCACCACATAGCCATTCTGGTTGTGGTCCGTGGTGTCATAGGAATCCATGAGTAGAATCACATCATCGCAGGTGCCTTCTGTCCCCATGTTGTCATAGCCGATGACGGTCTGATAATGGCCTCCCCATTCATGCCACATGACCATGACAGGGATTCCTTTTTTCAGATAGTAGGGAATCATGTCTCCCAAATCGATGTATTCGCCGTCCACCTCGATCCCGCATTCAAAATAGGAATCACCGTCGACGATGTCATTGGAGGACTTCACATCCCACTCTCCCGGAAGCTGATCGATTACTGCCAGCATTTCCTTTACTGTAGTGCCGGGAAGGCCGTCGGTCTTCTTGCGCAGGTTGGCCAGATCCATCTCATTCATATCGCCTCTCTTGCCAAACCACTCCAAAACCGTGAGCATGGATGTGACACCGCAGGTATACTCCGTGGCCTGCTGGATGCTCTTGTAGCTGGCCAGCATGGTCCGTGTGGATGTGGATTTCAGATTATAGGCATCCACATTCTTGTAATAGGGCGAATATTTATAATCCGCGGTGCGGAAAACATCTGAAGAAGCAGGTCCTGATAGGCCATCCACCCCAAACCAGTTGGGGTAGTCCGTGGCGTAGGGCTCCACGCTGTCAAAGGCCAGGATGTCAGCGGCCAGATCAGCACCATAGGGAATCATGTGGACATCTGTGTACCGTCCTGAATTCTTCATGTCATCTTTGATGCCGTCGCCCATGACCAGAGCTTTGCCGTCAACCCCTTCCGGTGTGGCAACCAGGAAAATCCCATAGTCGAAATCCGGATCCCAGCCGGCACTGAAGTCCCAGATGAGCCGTTCCGCCGATTGGATCAGGTAGCCATCCTGATGATGATCCGTGGTATCATAAGGATCTGCCAGGATCAGCACATCGTCCGCGGTGGTTTCCGTTCCCAGGGTGTCATAGCCGATGATGGTCTGATAGTGGCCGCCCCAGTCATTCCAACCCACGATAATGGGCTTGCCTTCCTTTAATATTTGAGGCACTAAGTCAAAGAGGTTTACCCTCTTTCCTTTGTAGGTGGCATAGGGATAGGCTCCATCATCCCAGTCGATTGCCGCGTCAAAGGTGGAATAAAGATCCCATTTTTGCCCCAGTTTCTTTTCCAGACCTTCGAATATGTTGATCATCTGACGCAGAGAAGTGGCTCCCGGCTCGTCTTTCTGACGGAGAGAGACTAGGTCCATTTCGTTGAGATCACCCCTCATGCCGTACCACTCCAGGATCGTCAACGCCGATGCAGGCCCGCAGGTCCAGCCGTTGGTCTGCTGGGTTGTTTTATAATTTGTCAATATGGTCAACGTGTCGCTGGATGTCATGTTATAAAAATCCGGAGTTTGCCAATATTGCGAATTCATGATGGAAGGGGTACTGTCGGTGACCGCTCCTTCCAGTCCAAATTCATTGATGAGCCTCTCTCCGTAAGGAATCTGCCACTTTTCATAGGTTCGATCTGCGGAGGTAAGCCTTGCCAGCATGGTATCTTCTTTATCCCCGGCGATAGCCAGCTTCAT
>CAYOYO010000123.1:3360-5601 GCA_964408195.1 uncultured Oscillospiraceae bacterium
AGGTAAGCCTTGCCAGCATGGTATCTTCTTTATCCCCGGCGATAGCCAGCTTCATGGCCTTGTGGAGCATGATGGCGATGTCGCCTCTGGTTGCTCCTTGCGATCCTCCCGTGATTCCGGAAAGGATGCCGAGCTCCGTTCCCTTTTCAACGTAATTCGCAGGCCAAATCTTCCCTACATCTTCGGAAGTATAGCCCAGAGCCCGGACGATCATAGTAATGGCTTCATCGTAGGACACGGGATTTTGCGGACGGAACGACTTGTCCGGATACCCTACTACGATATCGAGTTTGTCGGCGTAACCCACATAGCCTTTGGCCCAGTGGGCATTCACATCTGACAGCCCGCTGGCATATAAGGCAATGGCATCGTCATCCATCTCCAAAGCCGTTATCAGCAGCTTTGCCAGTTCCGCTCTGGTAATGGTGTTTCCCGGGCGGAAGGTCCCGTCGGGATAACCGTCAATGATACCCAAGGTGGTCAATGCGGATACCGCTTCTTCATATTCCGTATCCGCCACATCGGCAGGTACGGCGCCGAATGCCAGACCAAAGCTGCCCAAGACCAAAGACAGCGCCAGTAATACTGATAATAGTCGCCTCATGAACTTACCCTCCTTCTTACTTTGAAATTCCATTCTTTTAAATTATACCAAATTTGTTCAGTATATCAAGAATTTTCAGTTAATTCTTTGTGGCGGCTTTGGTCTTTGATCCTTGTCTGCCTGCGGGCGGGCGGAAAGCAACAAGGTTCCGCTCTGACTTCGATTCCTTGTTGCTTCGACCAGTCACGGGGACAGACCCTTCGGAGTCGCGGTGCCTGTAGTTTCACCCCTGCTCAATAGCTGGCGCGTTACATGCCTTTCGTTAAGACGGCCCATCTTGGAAGTAGAAATCTACAAATCAGAGATTTGTGATTTCTTTGCATAAGTCCACCATCAATTCGTTTCACAAATTGGGTGAGCTAGTATCAGGTAGGCGCCTGCTTGCCATTCGCTGTGGTACAGCTACAGGCACCGCTATGGCACAGGGTCTGTCCCCGTGGCCGGAAAACCTGACAAAGGGTCTGTCCCCTTTGGCTGGTTATGATGGTTTTGCGTTTCAAGCGGTGTAAACGGGGTAAACATTAATAATATTACATTTCACATCGGCCTAATATAAGGTCAGACATACAAGATAGTAAGTGCGGCTAGCTGCACCAGCCGAAACAGCCAGCAGCGCTAATGAGCCTCATCGGCAAGTGGCGTTGATGAGCTAGACTAGCAAGACCGGCTATATCAAAGGAATCGGCGAGAGTAGCTATATCCACACGCAATAACAAGTATACTAAGGAGGAAGGCATGGAAGATATGATTAAGATTGGTGCACAGGCGCCGGATTTCAAATTAAAAGATCAAAATGGTAAAGAAATATCGCTGAGTGAGTTCAAGGGTAAAAAAGTGCTGCTTTCCTGGCATCCGCTGGCTTGGACATCTGTTTGCACGGACCAGATGCGTGCCCTGGACAGAGAGTATGATAAATTCGCAGAGAAGAATACTGTAGTACTGGGTCTCAGCGTCGACCCACAGCCCAGCAAATCCGCTTGGGCAAAGGCACTCTGCCTCAGCAAGCTGCCCGTTCTGGCCGACTTCCACCCTCTGGGCGAAGTGGCCAAGGCTTACGGCATTTTCAGCGATCTGTACGGGGCCTCCAAGCGAGCCAACATCCTGGTCGGTGAAGACGGCAAGGTTATCTGGGCAAAGAAATATGAAATTCCGCAATTGCCGGACTTGGATGAGGTTTTCGCACAGCTCTCCTAACCGGCCATGGCAGTTACCTCATACCAAAGGTAGACTCCTAATCGGAGTCTATCAAAGCAATGGCATCTGTAGCAGCAGGAGCTTTTCCGACCCCTCGGGACCGGGAAAACTCCTGTTTTTTATCTGTCTGGAGGGGGTGTTATTGGCAATGCCTCTCTTGCTCCTGCTCTGACTGGGATGCTAACCATTTTGGCAAGGGTCAAAGGAAATGGTTAGCTTCTGCTCCGCGCCCTGACTGGGATGCTAACCATTTTTGCAAGGATCAGGGGAAATGGTTAGCTTCTGCCTCCTTCCCTGACTCCAATGCTAACCATTTTTGCATGGATCAGGGGAAATGGTTAGCTTCTGCTCCCTGCCCTGACTGGGATGCTAACCATTTTTGCAAGAATCAAAGGAAATGGTTAGCTTCTGCTCCGCGCCCTGACTGGGATGCTAACCATTTT
>CAYOYO010000124.1:0-5587 GCA_964408195.1 uncultured Oscillospiraceae bacterium
AAATCTTAGCATTAATTCTGCCAAACATATGGGAAAACTTCTCACCTGGCGCTATATCCAAAGTTAACCATTTCGGCGGAGGCCAGGGAAAATGGTTTACTTCTGCCTGCCACTCCAAATCAATGTTAACCATTTTGGCAGCAATCAGGGAAATGGTTTACTTCTGCTTCCCGCCCCGGCTTAGTAAAACCTGTCAGAGGATCTGGCTCTCTTGATGGTATGGAAGCGTTGGAGCGGGATGTATCCCGTAGAAACCTTGACCCTATCGAGACACTTATGGGCTGATTTGATAAGCCCACTAAAATCCCCTAGGTTTCCGAGGGGCCCTCCCGTTTCGGTGCAGTTTAGAACCTGGCATGGGGTCTGTCCCCCTGTCTGGAAAACCGGACAAAGGGTCTGTCCCCGTGGCAGGCGGTGTCAGATTCTGTCAAAATAGATTGATAAATCTTTAATTTTTCTTAATTTTTATACTTTACAGACTCTTCTATGGGGAGTAAGATGAATTTACTCGTCAATTTCTGTAAAAGGTGCTGAGAGGTGACTTATGTTTCCCCAAACCGGCGTATCGGACCCTTTTTCTGGTAGAAATGAGGCCATTTGCAGGCTAGGAGGGCTAGAGGATCTTTATAACAAGTCCATTGAACGATTCCGTGAAAATTACATCGGCAGCGGGGAGACCCTGTCTACTTTCTTTCATCAGAGGCAATATGAACATCTAAAAGTCTTTTCGCATTCCGTAAAGGGACTGGCGGCTACCTTGGGGATGGATGACTTGTGCTCTTGCTGCCAGCGCATCGAACAGACCATAACAGAAGGCAGATACAATGATCTGCCTTACCTCATCAAATCTTATAATTACGCTCTGTCCCAGGTGATTCATTCTAGAACTTGCCAAAGCTCCTCCGCCCCCGGCACCGGGTTTTCCGGTCTGAAATAAGCAATTCTCGATATATTGATCAAATGTTTGTAGTCCAGGTTTTCCGAAATGCTGTTATGTCCCCAGGACCCGCAGCCCAGTGTATTTGTGGGGGCAAGGCCGTTATAAAAGCTCCCTCCCGCAGAAGTGGCACAGGTCTGGTTCACGACAAACCGACTGACGCTGATCTGTTCGGCAGCATACTCGATATTTGCCTTGTCGTTTGAATGGATGGCCACACTGTGGCCTTTTCCTTCCACTTCCAGATTTGCTTTGGCGATTTCCACAGCCTCTTCAAAATCACCATAACGGAAGACGGCCAATACGGGACACATCTTCTCCTTTGCCAGGATTTCTTCCTTTCCGTAACGATCGGCCTCTACGGCGATGACGCGACACCCATCCGGAACGTGTACTCCCGCCAGAGCGGCAATTGTCTCTACTGATTGTCCCACGGCATGCCGGTTCATTGCTCCGTCAGTAAAAATTGCATTTCGGAAGGCTTCCTTTTCTTCCGGCAGTGTAACAAGATAGGCTCCGCTCTTCCTGAAATATTCCATGATTTCTTCGTATTTATCCCCGGGGACGATGACGCTCTGCTCCCCGGAACAGATGATGCCGTTGTCAAAAATACGGCCGGCGATAATTTTGGGAATTGCCTCTGCAAAATCCGCATCCCGGTCAATAATGCACTGTACATTTCCCGCTCCGACACCCAAGGCCGGTCGGCCACTGCTGTAGGCGGCACTGACCATGCCGGCTCCTCCGGTTGCAATCACCACATCAGCGCTGGATATGAGAGTTCGGGTGTTTATCCGGGACTGCTGATCCAGAATCTGGATCAGATTTTCCGGAGCCCCCAGCTTTGCAAGCTCCTCGTTAATCATTTTTACCGTTTCGGTGCTGGACCGGATGGATTTGTGATGCGGGGTTATGATGATAGCGTTTCTGCCTTTTACGGCAAACATGGCATTGCTCATGGGAGTCACCGTAGGGTTGGTCATCGGGGTGATTGCAGCCACTACACCCATAGGTTTCGCCACTTTCACGATGCCCGCCTCTTCGTCCCGCTCGATGATGCCGACGCTCTTTTTGTTTCTGAGACTATTCCAGATGATACTTGCCTTCCCTTTGTTTTTAGCGGTCTTATCTGCCGGGACACCCATGCCAGTTTCTGCCACAGCCAGCTCCGCCAAGTATTCGGCGTTGTCATAGACGGTTTTGGCGATGGACATGACCAGCCGGTCCACCTGGTTTTGGGTATAATTCTCAAGGACAGCCTGAGCCTCCCGGGCGCGCTTGATGTAGCCATCTATATATACTTTGCTTTCCAGAGCTTCTTCTTCCGAGGCTCGCTGTGTCGTGGGGTCCATCTTACTTCCTCCTTCATACCGTTTCATACCATTTTAGCCGGGTCCACCAGCCTGTCGAATTCCGTTTCTGTCAGCACTCCCAGGCTGACTGCCGCTTCTTTCAGTGTAGTTCCTTCCGTATATGCTTTTTTGGCGATTTCCGCCGCTTTGTCATAACCTATGTGTGGGTTCAGTGCCGTAACCAGCATGAGGGAACGATCCAAATTCTCCTTCATCTTCTCGTAATCGGGATAGATTCCAGAGGCGCAGTTGTCATGAAAGGAAATCATGGCATCGCTTTCCAGACGGATGGATTGGAGCACATTGTAAACAATCACCGGAAGGAATACATTGAGCTGGAAATTTCCCTGAGATGCGGCAAAACCTACAGCTGTGTCATTGGCCATGACCTGGCAGCAGACCATGGTAAGGGCCTCGCATTGGGTTGGGTTCACTTTCCCCGGCATAATGGAACTTCCCGGCTCGTTTTCCGGTATCTTTATCTCGCCGATGCCGCTCCTTGGGCCGCTGGCAAGCCAGCGTACATCGTTGGCTATTTTGAAAAGATCGGCAGCCAAGGCCTTCAGGGCCCCGTGAAAGACAACCATCCCATCCTTACTGGTGAGAGAATGAAACTTATTGGAGGCGGAAATAAAGTTGCTTCCTGTCAGGCGGCTGATACAGTCTGCTGTTTTTTCCCCAAATCGGGGGTGGGTATTCAGGCCTGTTCCTACGGCAGTAGCTCCAATAGCCAGTTCACGAAGATACTCCAAATTCCTGCGGATCATGTGCTCTCCATGGGTGAGCATGCTGTGCCATCCACTGATCTCTTGCCCAAAGGATAGGGGCACCGCGTCCTGAAGGTGGGTACGTCCGATTTTAACAACCTGCCCGTATTCCTCAGAAAGGCGGTCCAAAGTCCGGGAAAGCTTTTCTAAAGCCGGAAGGAGGCGCTGTTCCGTTTCGATTACCGTGGCCATGTGCATGGCCGTGGGGAAGGTGTCGTTGGAGCTTTGGCCCATGTTAACATGGTCGTTGGGATGAACCTTTTTTTCACCCAGGAGGTTGTTTGCACGGTTTGCAATGACTTCATTGACGTTCATGTTGGTTTGGGTGCCGCTTCCCGTCTGCCACACCACAAGGGGAAACTGGTCGTCCCAGCCGCCTTCCAAAATCTCGTCACAAACCCGCACAATAACCGCAGCTATCTGCTTGTCCAATTTGCCGAGCTCAAGGTTTGTGAGGGCTGCGGCCTTTTTCAGCGCTGCAAAAGCCCGGATCACTTCCAATGGCATTTTCTCGGTACCTATGTGGAAGTTTTCCAGACTCCGCTGGGTCTGAGCCCCCCAAAGTTTGTCGGCTTCCACGCGGATTTCCCCCATGGAATCCCTCTCAATTCGGTCCGTCATCTGTTTTCTCCCTAACTATGCTCCTGAACCAGCCATAGGCACAGACCCTTTGTCAGGTTTTTGTATTCAGAAACAAAAACCTGACAAAGGGTCTGTCCCCATGGCTTTTATTTTTTCCAGGAGCTCTTCAGATCCACGATCTGGTTGAACACCCGATCTTCTCCTTTATGAAGGATCTCATCAGCAATATAATATCCCTGGCGGAAGAACTGGAACCGTTCCCCGGCCTTTGCACCGGCCAGTGCGGGCTCTGCCATGGCTTCCATAATCTTCATGGAAGCCGGGTTCATGATGCTCTCCCCTTTTTCATCCTCTATCATCAGGTAGTCATAGACTCTGACTTTTATGGGCACCGCGGTTTTTGCCTCCACCCAATGGATGGTGCCTTTTACCTTGCGTCCTTCAAAACCGCTTCCGCTCCTGGTTTCCGGGTCGTAGGTGCACCTAAGTTCCGTCACCTTACCGTCCTGGTCCTTCACCACTTCGTTGCAGGTGAGGAAATAAGCCCCCTTGAAACGGACTTCATTCCCGGGGAAAAGCCGGAAATACTTCTTTTCCGGAAACTCCATGAAGTCATCTCTCTCCACATAAAGCTCCCGGGAGAAGGGCACCTTCCGGCTGCCCATTTCTTCCACTTCCTTGTTGTTTTCAATGTCCACTTCTTCTGCGGCATCTTCCGGATAATTGGTGATGACCACCTTGAGGGGATCCAGCACCACCATGCGGCTTTGGGCCTTGGTTTTCAGATCCTCACGGATACAATGTTCCAGAAGAGAGATATCCACCGTGCTGTTGGCTTTTGCCACACCGATACGGTCACAGAAGTCGCGAATGGCTTCCGGCGTGTAGCCTCTACGGCGGAGCCCTGCGATGGTGGGCATCCTCGGATCGTCCCAGCCCTCCACATCCCCCTTGTCTACCAGCGCCTTGAGATAGCGCTTACTCATGACGGTGTTGGTCAGATTCAGTCGTGCAAATTCAATCTGCTGGGGAGGCATCTCCCAGTCAAGCTCACGAAGCACCCAGTCGTAAAGGGGTCTGTGATCTTCAAACTCCAGAGTGCAGATGGAGTGGGTAATCTGTTCAAAGGCATCCTCCAGGGGATGGGCATAATCGTACATGGGATAGATGCACCATTTGTCCCCCGTATTGTGGTGGGAGGCATGGGCAATCCGGTAAATAACCGGATCCCGCATGTTGATATTGGGCGACGCCATGTCAATCTTTGCCCGGAGCACTTTTTCCCCGTCCCGATATTTTCCGTCCTTCATTTCCTCAAAGAGTCTGAGGTTCTCTTCCACGGAGCGATTGCGATAGGGGCTTTCCTTTCCGGGCTCTGTTAAGGTCCCCCGGTGCATGCGGATTTCCTCAGCGGAAAGATCGCATACGTAGGCTTTGCCCTTTTTGATCAATGTGACGGCGCAATCATACATCCGATCGAAGTAGTCGGACGCAAAGAGGAGTTGATCCCATTGGAAGCCCAGCCACATCACATCCCCTTCTATCGACTCCACGTATTCCGTATCTTCCTTTACCGGGTTTGTATCGTCAAACCGGAGATTGCACTTGCCACCGTATTTCTGGGCCGTGGTAAAGTTGAGGCAGATGGATTTGGCGTGGCCTATATGCAGATACCCGTTGGGCTCCGGTGGAAACCGGGTGTAAACGGGCCTGTCACCATAGGTCTTGTTCTCCAGGTCCCTATCGATAATATTGTGAATAAAGTTGTTGATTTCTCTGGTTTCAGCCATATGGGGCCTCCTTGCAATGTGAGCCACGGGGACAAACCCCTTGGCAGGTTTTGAAATTTTCGCTTGGCACTTGGAGTATCCTATCTGCGCCAGGTGTTAATCGCAGATATTATACCATAAATGCGTAAGCATTTTGGTATAATCAGCCATCCGCGTTTT
>CAYOYO010000125.1:0-5539 GCA_964408195.1 uncultured Oscillospiraceae bacterium
ACAAAGTCTACGACTTTGCGGGAGCCCAGCAACCATGTTTTGTTTATGGTACGTTTCGTTGGTGCCACATTTTTCATTGACAAAAGAGCGGATGTCCTTTATGATTTACTTTGTTGGGCAGGACAACGCCCGGAATATGTACCCGTAGCTCAGCTGGATAGAGCGTCAGACTCCGACTCTGAAGGCCGCAGGTTCGACTCCTGTCGGGTATACCACCGAACAACCTTGCAATCACTCTGTTGCAGGGTTTTGTGTTTCTTGGATTTCTTGCCCCGTTTGTGCTTCTGGGGATATTGGGGTCCGAAGTGTCATCGTCATACTCCTTTTTCCTTTTTCTCTTTCATACCGAGCAACTGCTCCATTTCCATTTTGTAAAGTTTCCGATTCAGATACAGATGGACAGGAATGCACAGTCCCATGATCAGGGCGGAAAAGGCGTGGACATCATTGATAAATTTCCGGGTAAAGATGAACCACATGCCATATTTTGAAAAGAAGAGTACGGCGCCGGTAAAAAAACTGAAAAACCCAGATAGAATCAGCACGGTGGATATAAAGCCTTTGACTTTGAGCAGGTTTTGTTTCATCATGTCCTTTTGATCTCCCCTATTTCCCTTGCCGGATTTTTTTCTATTCCAGTACGATTTCTATGACATAGTTGGTGAATCGCTGACCGAAGAAGTCATCCAGCACCACCACCCGCATGGCCCCTGGTTCTCCGTCTTTTTTGGGGAGGAGCTCCCCGTTGTCTTCATACATGAGGTAGACAGCGTTCTCCGCCAGCACCTCATCCATGGATAGATTGGACAGATAATCATCCACCCCCACGGGCTGTACCATTTCGTATTCTGTGAACAGTTCCGGGTCTACGGCTGCAATGACATTGGACAGCAGCGTACCGCGAAAGCTGTGGTTGGTCGTTCCGGCTGTGGAATGGATGCTCAAAGTCCGCTTCACGGAAGGCATATTTCGTATCTCTTCCAGAGTTACCTCTCCGAGGACAACACCATAGGCGCGGATTGCAACCGTTCCCGTTTCCTCCGGCCCATCCCCTTCTTCCCGCTCAAAGCGGACCATATAGGGGACCGGTTCTGCCTCTCTTCCAAGTAGAGCTTCCCGATAGACGCCCATGCAGGCATTGACACCGTTGACTATGCCATCGGTGGTGACGGTGGCCCCGGTGATGAGGACCACTTCATCATCACTGCGACTGTCCAGTTTCACTGTCTTCAGATAGTTTTCCGCCGTCTTTCCGGCAAAACGGTCGGTGAACCAGCTGTTATTCATGTCTCGCACATAGTGTTCCGTCTCCATATGCTCCACAATGCGAAGACCCAGAGTAAACCCGGTTTCCCCGTCGATGGCCAGTGCCAACGTTACTGGTCCGTTGTAGGCTATGGGCTTCGAAATGAAGCCGTAATCCCCGGACGGAGTAAGGAATATTTTCTTCACAGCCTTGAAGTTTTCCTGCCTCTCCCGTGTCATCAGCTCTTCGGTGATGATGGTATAGTCCTCCTGTGTGTAGGAGACCCCGAAGATATCGTTAAGGGCGGAAAGCTCCGCTTCCGAAGGCTCAGGGGATTCCAGGCCGTTCAAAAAAAGGAACAGACCTACCAAGACCAACAGCAAGATAAGGAGTGCCAAGAAAATCTTCTTGCTCCTACCCGGTACCCTCCCATCAGTAATCAAAGGAGATCACCTCGCTGTCTTCCTTGCCGTAGCCGATTGCCTTTACTTTCACTTTTCCGTTTCCCGTCACCGGTATGGGCCGGATCAGCTCCGGCTGAAAATAAGAGGTGCTGGGATTGTAAACCGGACTGTCATAGGTAGGCGTTGTTCCATCCATTGTGTAGTGCAACTTCACCTGATCCATGGCTTCATGAGAAAAGACCAAGGCTCCGTTTTCTATGGAAACCGACGGGACTGCCCACTTGCCCGGCGACCCTGTGGATATTTTGATGGCGATCATATCCTGTACCGCAGGGGCCGTGTTTACATCTAACAACCCCAGTTGCCCGATGATGAGCCGCAGACCGCAATCCTTGGCTTTGGAGAGGTCCTTGGTTCCCGTTTCACAAGCCCAGGCCACCATTGGTTTCACTTCCGTTGCCCCGGCAGGATTCCCCTCCAATAAGCCGGGATAACGATAGCGTTTCCCCAATAGCTGTTCCCGTGTCAGATGAAAATAGTATCCGTCTGCAGCTTCTACTCGAAAAGAAGCCGCGTCTTTCTTCAATCCTGCCATTTCAAGCAGCAGCGTAAGATCGGCACCCTTGGCAACCTGGAACTTTTTCGTGGGCCAGTTGTTGACCACGGAAAATACCTGTTCCAGATAACCGCTGTTTTTCGTGGATAAGGCCGCAAGACTTCTCAGATCATTAAGAGATAAATATCGGGGATTGGCAACTCCGTCACCGGTGATTTCAAGTACCGTATCGGATTGGACTTTGCCGCTGCCCAGCATCCTTGTTGATGAATCCGTGTTTCGTGAATCAGAGACTCCATCCGGATGCTCTTTATCCTCCGGAGCTCCACTGCCGGAGCTTGGCGTTCCTTCCTTCGCCAGTCGAATTCGCAATAGGTTTTCAATGGATGGGTATCCTGTTTCCGGCGCCCAGACTACACCGGCACTTCCGTCCTCTCCCGGCACCAGGATCCCTTTCGTCAGTTCTTCTCCGGACACGGTAATCTTCTCCCCGTCGGTACCCAAAACATCGAAGTGATAATCCCGGATAGCTTTCACTTCCGTCTCGTAGAGCACCTCTGAAAGGAGGATGCCTTTTTGGCCACCCATTTCCATCAGTTCCATGTACTCCGCCAGCTTGTGGGGAAACACAGCCGCATCCTGATTGGTGGAAATCCAGGCAATGTTGTGGACGTTCATCCCCAGCTTGATATAGGGAGATATGTTTGTGGGGGCGTCTTTGCCCTCCACCTTGATATAATAGCGGGATTTTACGATGTTGATGGCTTCGTTCTTCTTAAACCCATCAGCGGACTTCATGGTGAAAAAGGCTTTGCTGTCCACGTAATCCAGCCTGGAGAAGATCTGTCCCAACTCGATGGAAGCGTCCTTGCTTCCGTAGTATTCATACTCAAAGGGCTCAATGCCCTCCGTAAGGCTTTGGAAAACCCAGACCGAAGTAATCTCCTTCTCCGGAATCTCATCGTAGAGGATGATTTTTTCCACTTGTTTGACCCAATATGGGCCAAATTGTCCCTGAACCGCCAGCCGGGCAGGAGCACTGTCTTCGTCCAGCCTTGCTTCTCCGTCCACCACCAAGGCCAGCATGAGATCCGGCGTGGCATCGATGACTTCTTTTGACAGGAGGCAATAGTAGCCATCCCGGCCAATGACTCCAATCCCTGCATATTCGGAAAGATCTCCTCCCAGATGGCTGATTACCTCACGGAGGTAAGGTCCCCTCATCCGGAATTCTTCCGTCATCCCCGTAGTTCTGTTGTAACTGGCGTCCAGATCGTACTGAGGAAGCTTGCGGAGCTCGGAAAGGGATATTTCCGTCAGAGAAACATCCGTCTCCCCTTTTTCCATAAGGCCTTCAAAAGTTATGACCCGGGCCTCATATTCGGCATCTCCGGATCCTTCTTCCATGCTGCTGCAGCCCATCAACGCAAGGAGCAGGGCGAAAAGAAGGAGAATCAGGAAGGGTTTTTTCGTTTTTTGTCTGTTTCTCTGATGATACATTGGGACTCCTTATCTTTGGCATCTCGAGATTCATCTGTACAATGGCTTTTCTTAGGTAACGTTTCCACCCATAACCTTTCCTAGCGGACAGTAAAGGTGTATGTGGCCACAGGGCTGTTTCGTTTGCCGTAACCCACAACAATCACCTTGATCACCGTGTCTTCCGTTATGGGTATGGGCACATTCAGTTCAGGCCGGTATGTGCTTGGGTTATACATGGGAGAAAGCTCTGTGGGTTCCGTGCCGTCCAGGGTATAATGCAGCTTTACCAGCCCGAAGGAAGGATGCTGGAGCTTAACCGTTTCTCCCGAGGCAATGTTGCCTTCTCCGGGGAAGGTGGAAGCGGGTTCCCACGCTTCCGGTTCCTCTGCCGAAAAGATGATTTCAGCCACATCTTCCACAAAAGCCGGGTTGGTATGCTCTCCCGGATTGGTCTGACCCAGAATCAGGCAGAGGGGCTCGGCAACCGCATCTTCCAAATCCAAAGACCCTTCTTTGTATGCATAGGCCAGGATGGGTTCCACCGGCTGAGCGTCATCCCCCAGTCCCTTCTCGAAAAAGGGAAAATACCAGCGTGGATTCGTCAGGAGTTGATCTTTAGTGAAGCTTACCTCATAACCATCGGCGGACCGGAATGTGATGGTCTGCACCTTGTCATAGATGTCCAACTCCTCAAGAATGCGCCTGATTTTAATGCCTTTTGCTGCATAAGCGGAGGGAGATGGCCAGTTGTTGACTGTGGAATAAAGGTGCTGGAATCCCATATCCGGAAGCTCACCCAGTTCTTTCAGACTATAGCTCCAGTGTTCCCCGCTGTCTTTATCCCTAATCGTTAAGGTCCGGTCTTGCTGCTCGGAAGAGAAAGAAAGCGGTGGCTGCTTTTCTCCGATTCGGCAGCTGTCTACCGGATTTCCCTCAGAATCCCGGGTTTCCAGTAAAATGCCTCCCTCATCCACGGTGCAGATTGAATACACGGGCCGATTTCCCAAGGCAAAGGCTGTATAATCCCGCTGTATGGGAGTGTACTGCTTTCCCCCGGATGTGCTGACAAGATAGACGATGCCATCCTCACGAATCTCTCCGTTTCTGATGGGATGGGTCCGCATATAGACATGCTGATGACCGGAAAGGATCAGATCTACATCATATTCTTCCAAAACGGGGACAAAGGTGTCCCGGATGGTTTGCGCCCTGATTTCATCTTTTGGTATGTCTGCCGCTGTATAGGGAGGGTGATGGAACATGACAATGCGATAGGACTTTTCTGTGCCGGCCAGGTCCTCTTTCAGCCAAGCCACGTCTGCCGGGTCAGCCGCCCCCATGGCATTGCTGTCCAAAACGGTGAAATGAGCGTCTCCGTAGTCGAAGGAATAGAAGGCCTCCTCTTTTCCTTCCGGCCCGTTATGCGGAAGATCGAACAGTTCCTTGAACAGCCGGGTATTGTCGTGATTTCCCATGGCCGGGTACAGCGGCAATCGATCCAGGACTTCCTTTCCCGCTTCAAAGAAGGCCTCCCACTCTGTCCTGTCGCTGCCGTCGTTGACCAAATCTCCAGAGACGAGAACAAAGGCCGGGTCTCTTTCATCCTCCGCAGCAAGGCGCAGTAAGCTGCCCCAACGGCTGTAATCCCCCGCTTCCGGATCCGCCTGGGGATCTCCCATATAAATAAAGGAAAAACTCGGGCTCTCTGCCTGCATGCTCCCATTCTCTGCGGAAGTATGTGATCCTAAAGGAGTGCATCCTGCAAGGACAATCAAAACCATTATCATTGCAACCGTCAGACCATATTAGTTTTTCAACGTTGGATCATGATACCACTCTGAAGGAATATTG